>JBILJL010000365.1:0-2625 GCA_044377255.1 Bacteroidia bacterium | reverse complement strand
AAAATGTTTCAGGCATGATTTTTTATTATCAAATTAAATAATTAAAAGTGAAAGGAGGAAGCATGTATAAAAATATATTCGACCCCTTCAGGGTCGCGATGGCATTTGGGTATTCGATTGCTATAAACATGTGAATCCTTCGGATTCATTTAGACAGAGAAATGAGGTAAAATATGTAGTTTGTTTTCTATAAACATGTAAATCCTTCGGATTCATTTAATGAACAATATATTGGTTCAAAAATTGCAATTTGTTTTCATAATAATATTTAGATTTTTTGGTTTAGTTTTTTGCTTAAACTTGATAAAACCAACTGCAAAAAATGAATTTATTATGACCTAAATTATTCCCTCTCAATCCTAAATTCATTTACTTGGAGGCCCTTGCCATTGTCTTTCATGAATATATAGGTGCGGAATTTTCCGTTGGTTGATTCGTAAATGATAATGGCATATTGTGCACCCTGAGCCGATGAACCTTTGTGCTGAATGTTCACGTTTTTTGGAGGATGTTGGGTGAAGAAATTTTTAAGCATTTGCTCACTTTGTTGTTTGCTATAAATACCCTCATTCTCTAGTAAGGTAAGTTCTACATTGCTGCTAAAAAACTTGGTAACTCCTGCTGTTTGCGCATTTTTCATGGCCAACATCATGTCGTCGAAAGAATCTGCCTTGCTAATAAATGAGCTAACAGTTAAGGTTAATATTACAAATAGGAGCTTTTTCATGATCAATGTTTTTTAAATTCTTTAGTACTAAGCCAAAATTATGCCAAAGCCAAATTGGGTAATTTTGGAGCCACTAATATAAATCAGCATTTTTGTTATTTAAAAGGAATATTTTCGTGCTTATGGAAAAACGCGTTATTCTACTCATTTTAGATGGCTGGGGCAAAGGTAAACCTTATCCTGGCAATGCCATTCATTTGGCACACAAACCTAATTTTGATCAACTCATGCAGCAATATCCAAATAGCGAATTGCATACTTGTGGCGAATGGGTTGGTTTGCCCGATGGTCAAATGGGAAATTCTGAAGTGGGACACATGAATATTGGCGCAGGTAGAGTTGTTTACCAACAATTGGTTTTAATCAACAAAGCTTTTAGAGAAGGTCATGTTAATTCCAATAAAGCATTGTTAGATGCAGTTGCAACGGCAAAAAAGAGTCATAAAAATATTCACCTAATAGGTTTGGTAAGCGATGGTGGTGTGCACAGCAGCATGGATCATTTAAAAGGCTTGTGTACTTTTTTGCAACAACAAGATGCCACTAATTTCTTCGTTCATGCCTTTACCGATGGCCGAGATACAGATCCCAAAGGGGGCGTAAATTACCTAACAGATTTGTTAGCGCATTTGGATCAAACCGGAGGAAAATTAGCTAGCGTTATAGGCAGGTATTATGCTATGGACAGAGACAAACGCTGGGAGCGTGTAAAATTGGCCTACGACGCCTTGGTTCATGCTAAAGGAGAAGTCAGCAATGATGTGTTAAGCACTATTCAGGAACATTACAATACAGGTGAAACAGATGAATTTTTAAAGCCAATTATTTGTGTTGGTTCGAACCAAAAACCGCTAGCGAAAATAGAAGAAGGTGATGTGGTGATTAACTTTAATTTCCGCACCGATAGAGGCAGAGAAATATCTATGGCACTTACCCAACAAGATTTTCCAGAGCAAGAAATGAAAGCCTTGAGCCTACATTATGTAACCTTAACTGATTACGACAAAACCTATAAAAATGTTTCTGTGGTTTTTCCAGATATTGAATTAAACAATACTTTGGGTGAGGTTTTGGCTGATCACAACAAGAAGCAAGTGCGCATTGCAGAAACGGAGAAATACCCGCATGTAACTTTCTTTTTTAGTGGGGGACAAGAAACGCCTTTTGCAGGTGAAATCAGGCACATGGCACCTTCGCCAAAAGTGGCTACTTATGATTTGCAACCAGAAATGAGTGCTGAGCAAGTTTGTAGTTTTACTTTAGAGGAGATTGAAAAGAATGAAGTAGATTTTATGTGCGTTAATTTTGCCAATCCAGATATGGTGGGACATACAGGCGTAATTCCTGCAGAAATTAAAGCCATAGAAAAGGTTGATGAATGTTTAGGCAGAGTTGTAGCCGCTGCACTGAAAAATAATTACTTATTATTGGTTACCGCAGATCATGGCAATGGCGAGTACATGATTAATTTAGAAGATGGTTCGCCCAATACCGCACACACCACTAATGATGTGCCTTTAATGCTCATTGAACCAACAATCACTTACCAAATAAACAACGGTAAACTAGCAGATTTAGCCCCAACGGTTTTGGCTTTAATGGATTTACCGCAACCTAAAGAAATGGACGGCGTTAGTTTGTTGTTAAGTTAAAAACTAAAAACTCCCAATTCATCGAGACCAACGACCAACAACCAAAGACCGACGACCAAAGACGGTCCTAAGCTGCTGAACCAATTTGCTTCAAATGCATCAAGTGTGATCTTAGGGCACTTGCTACAGATGGAAACTCATTGTAAGCAATGTTAAATTCCTTACATGTTTTCATGAGAATTTTGTTCAATTCTGGATAGTGGATATGACTAATTTTTGGGAACAAATGGTGTTCTACTTGGAAGT
>JBILJL010000062.1:0-9751 GCA_044377255.1 Bacteroidia bacterium | reverse complement strand
TTTCAAAATAAGCGGGCCAACCCGCCACATTTGGTGGGTCTCCAAGGTCTTGACTTAAAATTATACCATACTGCTGAATAAATTGCCAGTGGCCATATTGCTGTTGAATATTGCTTGCCGTTGGGAATTGTAATTTTGTTTGTTTGGCAAATCCAATTAAATGATCCATCGGATTTTTTATCATGCAACCTCGGTTCAGAGTATCAAAAAAATGTTCACTTTTTAGCAAAGTTTCAATAACAATTTTTACCTCATAATTATTGGACCTAAAAATATTGGCTAGGGGCACAATTACATTGGTTTCAACTGATTCATCAATGACATAATAAACAAAAAAGCGATAAATTTTCCTTACAATGTATTTGGCAACTTCTTGTTGAGCAAAAAGCATGGTTAATAAATCATTTAATTCATCGGTTCCTGCATTAGCGTTTGTTCTGCCTGTTATGCTTGTATTACCATAAAAAGAGGAAAATACTTTATTGCTTGTATCGTGTTTGGAAACATCAAAAAACGAAGATTTTGTAGTCCTGTTCACTCTCCAGCCAGTTAATACTTTAGCTGCCTGCTTAACGTCTTCTTCAGTATAATGATTGGGCAAGTCTTTTCCAATAGTAAAGAGTTCTTGCAGTTCTCTTCCGTAGTTTTCGTCAGGAGCAGTTTTTGTATTTTTATCGCCATTCAAATAAATGAGCATGGCTGGGTCAATGGTAATTTGTTTTACCATTTCTTTAAAGTTTCCTAAACACATACTTCTTATTAAAGCATGGTGTTTATATGATAACCGGGCTTCTTGAACTGTAATACATTCAGTTGAAAAATGATTGTGCCAAAACAAGGTCATTTTTTCTCTGATATTTCTTTCTTGGTTCAGCAAGAGCCCCGCCCACCAGTATTTTAAAGATTGTATTCTTGCTCCATTTAAAAGTGGATTTTGTGGTGCATTTATCCAAGTTGTACCATTGGGAACATCTGGATCGGCTTGCCCTGCATTGTAGCCGTAGTGGTTTAAAGGCGGCTCTGGCGCAGTAGCTGGCAGCGTTAATAAATAATCAACGGTTTGAACCAAACTCTTTGTTTTAAAAAAATCTAAATCACTTTTACTAACTCCAAATAAGGTTCGCCTAAGTAGGTGCATAATTTGCGCATCACCCCAAACGCCTTGGTAGGCATTGATGCCAGTTGATGTTTTTTGCAAATGCCTTGGCAAGCTTTTATTAGATGGGTCAATATAAGGTGTATCAGGAATACCTGAATCCTTTTTGGTGATATCTAAAAACTCTTTTCTAGTAATTTTAGCCATAACCTTGGTTTTAATTGTTGGATAAAAATAAGTAAAAAAGGTTTAAACAACAACAAATAAATAAATAGCACAATTTTGTGATTACGCAATGAAATCTTAGGTTTGAACCATGGAAAAGATTCTGAATTATATCAATGGTGAACTTATTGAACCAATATCCAAACAATATTTAGAAAATATAGATCCTTCAACAGGTTTGGCCTATAACCTATGTCCAGATAGTGATGCCGGCGATGTAGAACTTGCATATGAGGCCGCTGCGGCAGCTTTTCCAGCATGGAGTGAAATGGCCACAGGAGATAGAAGTAAAATAATGTTGAGGCTTGCAGCCTTAATAGAAATTAACAATGATGCATTGGCTTTGGCAGAGTCTGTAGACCAAGGAAAGCCATTGTGGTTAGCTAAAAATGGTGAAATCCCCAGAGCGCAATCTAATATTCATTTTTTTGCTACTGCCATTGAACATTACGCTTCAGAGGCTCACCCAATGGGCAATCATGCTTTAAATTATACCTTAAGAACACCCATTGGTGTAGTTGGATGTATTAGCCCTTGGAATTTACCTTTGTATTTGTTTACCTGGAAAATTGCCCCAGCATTGGCGGCTGGAAATTGTGTGGTAGCAAAACCATCAGAAATAACACCTATGACGGCCTATCTTTTTAGTAAATTATGTATAGAAGCTGGTTTACCAAAAGGAGTGTTAAACATTGTGCATGGCTCAGGTCCAAAGGTAGGTTCAGCCATAGTTGCCCACGAAAAAATTACAGCCATTTCATTCACAGGTGGTACAAAAACTGGTGCAGATATTGCTAGGGTTGCTGCACCAATGTTTAAGAAACTTTCATTGGAACTTGGTGGTAAAAATCCAAACATCATTTTTGCAGATTGTGATTTTGAAAAAACAGTGAAGGAAAGTGTGAGGGCAAGTTTTACCAACCAAGGCGAAATATGTTTATGTGGATCTCGTTTGTATATTGAAAGGTCTATATATACTAAGTTTAAAGAAGCCTATATCGCTCAAGTTAAGGGATTAAAAGTGGGTGATCCATTATTGGATGAAACAAAAGTTGGTGCAATTGCAAGTAAAATACATTTCGAAAAAATATTGGGTTATATTGAATTGGCCAAAGAAGAGGGCGGTACCATTTTAACTGGTGGTGTTGCATTTAGTCCTGCCGGCAGGTGCAGCAATGGTTATTTTATTGAACCAACCGTTATTGAAGGTTTGGGACATTTGTGCCGAACCAACCAAGAAGAAATATTTGGACCTGTAGTTACCATTCAGCCTTTTGATACCGAAGAAGAGGTTTTGGAAATGGCCAATAGCACAGCTTATGGTTTAGCATGTACGGTATGGACAGAAAATTTAACAAAAGCTCACAGGGTTGCAGCCAAAATGAAGAGCGGAATTGTTTGGATCAATTGTTGGTTATTGCGTGATCTACGTACCCCATTTGGTGGGATGAAACAAAGTGGAGTAGGAAGAGAAGGTGGTTGGGAGGCTTTGCGATTCTTTACCGAGGCTAAAAATGTTTGTGTGAAATTGTAAGCAAATTCTATATTCGTTAAAATTTTTAAAACATGGATCAAGATCAAAACCAAAATCAATTACAAATTGAACTCAGCGAAGAAATGGCTGAGGGTATATATTCTAATTTAGCAATCATTACACATAGCAACAGTGAGTTTGTTATTGATTTTGTGCGTGTAATGCCAGGTGTACCTAAAGCTAAGGTAAAATCTAGGATTGTTCTAACACCTGATCATGCCAAAAGATTATTGATGGCTTTAAGTGATAACATCAATAAATTTGAAGACATGAATGGGAATATTGCCATGAACAATGATTCTGGTACTCCTTTTCCTATGAATTTTGGCGGCCCAACAGGCCAAGCATAATCAATCGGTTTGAACCAATTAATTTATAGAATAGTTTAAGGGTAACTATTTCTAAAAATTTGTTTTGAATATCCTCACTGCGATACTTAGCAGAACTATGCCAAAAAATTTGCGCACCAGTGCTAAACCATTATCACCAAGCAGCTTTTCAATTTTGCTTGACGACCTCAATACCACGTAAACAACAATTAGGTTCAATAAAATACCTAAAGTAATATTTGGTAGGCTATATACCGCCCTCATACTAATTATAGTGGTTAAGGTTCCAGATCCTGCAATGATTGGAAAGGCAATAGGTATGATACTCCCTGTTTTTGCTGCCGGGTCGTTCTTTAAAATTTCTATTCCAAGAATCATTTCCATGCCAATAATGAAAATGACAATAGAACCTGCAATGGCAAAAGATTGAATATCCACGCCAAATAAACCCAGAAATTTTTCACCTACCAACAAAAAAACCAGCATTAATGCGCCGGCGTATAGGGTTGCTTTTTCGCTATCTAGGTGGTTCTGACGATTTTTGATACTAATAATAATGGGCAAAGCGCCAATTATATCTATTATGGCAAAAAGTGTGAGGGTAATTGTTATTATATCTTGTATTGAAAACATGGTGACAAAGATAGCTTTGAACTCTGTTAAAATAGTAATATTTTGCAACCGTGAGATTTTTAAAGTCAATTTTTGTAAATATCCTACTCATCGCAATTATAATGTATTTGCTGGTTTGGGTAGCTGCTCAGTCGCTAAGTGTTTATACGCGTCACGACCAATCTCTTACGCTTCCTAATTTAAAAGGGCTAAAAATGGAGGACGCAGAAGCCTTATTGCGGCAGAAAAAATTGAGGTATATCATCACAGATACTGTTTTTGTAGACAAATTGCCTAAATCTTCGGTTGCCGAGCAAAATCCACCACCAAATTCTAAAGTTAAAGAGGGAAGGATTATTTATTTGAGCATCAACTCAGATGCTTCGGCAACGGTTTTAATGCCTAATTTAATCAACAGCTCTCTGCGTTATGCCGAAACAGTTTTATCTGGAATGGGATTGTTGGTTGGGAATGTTACTTATAAGCCAGACATCGCACAAAACGCGGTCTTAGACCAAGTTTGGAAGGGAATGAGTATTCAACCAGGTTCAAAATTACCAAAAGGATCTGCTGTAGATTTAATTATTGGAGATGGCAGTGGTGGCGCTTTAGTTTCAATGCCCAATTTAAATGGCTTGAGCCTAATAGATGCAACAAACGTTCTTCAAACTTCGTTATTGCAATTGGGCACCATAGTATACGAAGGAAACCCCAAAGATAGCAGCAAGGCTATTGTAAAAAGGCAAAATCCACCATACTCTGAGGGTGCTACCATAAAGGGAGGAGAGTTTGTTGATTTATTTCTATCTTCAAAATAATAGATGAGTTTTAAAAAAGTACTTTTAGTTATAGGTTTTTTCCCACTTTATTTTTTGAGTTTTGCTCAGGAAGTTCGTGTGCCTCTAATGAATAATCCAATTTTACAAAAGGAAAATCTTACAGTGGCATTGCCTTCCTTACATAAAAATACTGGTGTATTTCCACTAATAGATTTCTTTGATACGGATGGTAAAACCAATTTAAATTATTGGTTAATGAACTCTTGCCAGGTTCAAAAAAATAAATTGGTTTTTAATGCCATCGATAGTTTAGGTAATTTATATCCTTCAGCTGGAGCTTTGGATCAATTGGTTTCAAACAACATAAATACCAATGATGCAGTTAATCCAGTTTTTTTGAGTTTCACTTTTTCAACTGGTGAAACATTTGATGCAAACGACTCATTTATTGTTTCTGCAAAAAATAATTTTGGCGAATGGGAAAAGATTTGGGAAAGTCAAGGTTCAGGAGCAAAAGAGAGAGAGGTGCTCATTGATTTACCTAAAAATAAATTTGGTTCGAACCAATTTGCGCTAAAATTTATTGCCTATTCCACTAATTTATCTTTGAGCAATACTGCTATCTTTACCTTATCCAAATTAGTTGTTTCAACCAAATTGCCACTGGGATTATACGAGCATTTAAGGTTACCCCACATGCCAGATTCATTTGCTAATTGGGATTATTTTTCAGGTTCGGATGTGAAAGTGCTCAATGGATTGGATATTAATTATCCTTGGGGAAATGTTGCCAAGTTGGATGTAAAAAAAGCAAGTGGTTTGGTTTACGACAATGCAAGTAACTTATATGGAGGAGCCGATACTTTTTATACGCATCCCTTTGATGTTCTTGGCAACCAAATTAGTGATACCATCATTTTTTCATTTGCCACAAAAGCGGCCCCAGTTAACTTGAATGGCGATTCATTAATTGTTGAATTCAAGAATAACTTAGGGCAATGGGTTCGGGCTCTTTCATTAGGTGGTGTAGCTGTTAGTTATTTTAAATCGCACTATTTCAATATAAACATAGGTAGAAACAGACATGCTAATTTTCAGGCAAGGTTTATTTTTAAATCTACATATTCTAACACAAATTATGCCTATTGGATGATCAGTGGATTTAGACTGCTTAGGAAGATTCAATTGCCTTTTTTTGATGATTTTTCAAACTCAAGAGTTACCGTAAATAATGATAGGTGGGTTGATAATTTTGTTTATGTGAACAATGATTTTCCTGTTAATGCACCAAGTGTAAATGTGGCTACCTTCGACGGTTTAGATGCATTTGGAAATGCTTATTCTAAATTTAATACAAAAGGGGTTTGTGATTTGTTAACTTCAAGGTCTATCAACCTCAAGGGATTAACTGCAGCAGATTCGGTAATACTTAGTTTTTATTATCAATATGAACCACAAGGAACAACCAATCAAATTTATGAAGATGATTCTCTAATTATTGAGCTACGTAATTCGCCAATGGAAAAGGATTCTTTTGCCATTGTTAAAATGATTGCAGCAAAAGATACCTTACTCAATACCTTTACCTTTTACCAATATATAATCACTGATCCTAAATTTTTTCATGAAGATTTTCAAATAAGGATTAAAAATGTAGGCAGCCAAACTGGTAATTTGAGTCAGTGGCATATTGATTACTTGAGGTTTAATAAAGGCAGAAAATTAAATGATGCCATCAAGGATTTGGCATTAACCAATACTCCACCAATTATTTTGGGACCATATACCAGCATGCCTTGGTATCAATACCAGGCAAACAAAGCATCCTACAAAAACACTCCAGCTAGTTTGCGATTGGTAAACCATGATAACCAACCTTATGCTGTAGATTATTTTAGGTCTGTTATAAAGCCTGAAGGAGATACTTTAGATAAGTTTAATAATATTTTACCCACCATTAAATCTCAAAGCGATTCAACTATTTCAATTGATAAACCATTTGATTTTGCCAGCACAGCAAGTGGCGATAGTCTTGTATTTAACACCCGGTATAGAATTAAAATTAGTGGTAATCAAAACGACAATGTTACCGGAAATGATACATTTTCTGTGCCAACTATTTTTAGTAATTACTATGCTTATGATGATGGAACTGCGGAAGGTGGTTATGGTGTAAGGAATAAAATAAATGTAGGAGCAAATTTGAAATTCAAACTGGAGGTTCCAGACTCTGTTGTAGGAGTTTATATTTTTCTGAACCAATCAGAAAAGGATGTGAGTACACAAAGGTTTAATATTAAAGTTTGGAAAAGTATTTCACCTTTGTTTGAGCCAGCTACTTCTGATGTAGTATTGTATAGTGAGGAGATTAAAAAGCCGCTATATACCAATCAAATCAATGGTTTTACGGCTTTCCGATTTGCCAATGCCATTGCTGTTAGCGACTCTTTTTATATAGGTTGGGAGCAAACCAACGCCTATGTATTAAATGTTGGTTTAGATAAGAATTACCCTTTTGTTTTGAACCCAAATATGGCTTATAAAATGGACGGTAGGTGGTATCCTGCAGCAATTCCTGGTGCTTTGATGATTAGGCCAATTATGAAGAAATTTCTTGGAATTGCGACTGGAGTGAGTGAGCAAAAATTAGTGAAGTCTGATGATTTTAATTTGTATCCAAATCCAGCAAGTAATCAAATAACTGTTGATTTAAAAGATGCTGATTCATATACCATTAAATTAATTGATTTAACGGGCAAAGAGGTTGCAAATTTGATTTTCACAGATGGAGTTATCCAATTACCCCAAGTCAGTTTTGGTGTTTATTTGATACAAATTCAAAATACAAAATCGGGTCAAACCCATGTAAAGAAAATTATTATTCAGAATTAAATTTTAATATAAGATGGCAGATATAACTGTACAAGAATTGCATGAGCGCATGCAAAAGGGTGAAAAGTTAAACGTAATTGATGTGCGTGAGGAATACGAATACGAAGAGTTTAACATTGGAGCAAGATTAATACCGCTGGGCACACTACCTGGTTTGCTTTCCGAATTAGACAAGCTTAAAAATGAGGAGGTAATTGTTCATTGTAGGAGCGGGGCTCGCAGTAACAACGCCAAAATGTATATGATGAGTGAAGGCTTTACCAATGTGCGCAATTTGCTTGGCGGCATAATGGCTTGGCAAGCTGAAATAAACGATTAGTATTTTCTCTTGAAAACGAGGGTTTCAATTTGCCTTTTCATAGGATTAATAGGGATAACTTTTTTTAATCTTTTTTGCCATTCTGCAAATGGTGAAAAGGAGGTTTCGCCCTATTTAAATCACTCCGATACTGTGAGCTATGTGGGCAAAGAGGCCTGCAAAAATTGTCACCCAGCTATTTATAATAGTTTTATTGAAACAGGAATGGGGCAATCATTTGGTGCGGCCACTAGAGAAAAATCGGCAGCCCAATTCAAAGGCCATAAGCCCGTTTTTGATTCCATAAAAAATCTATACTATTATCCTCATTGGATAAAAGATAGCATGTACATTACTGAGTTTCGCTTAAAGGGGAAGGATACCATTTACCAGCGAACTGAGCGTGTTGATTATATTATTGGTTCAGGCCAACATACCAACTCTCATTTGAGTGTTATGAATGGATTTGTTTACCAATTGCCCTTAACTTGGTATGCTCAAAAACAAAAATGGGATTTGCCTCCAGGTTTTGAAAAAGGTAGAAATGTTAGGTTTTCAAGAGCCATAGAAATGGAGTGTATGAGTTGCCACAATGCCATGCCAACTATTGAAAAAGGTTCCATTAACAAGTTTGTTAAAATACCTGATGGCATTGATTGCGAGCGTTGCCATGGGCCCGGAGGTTTGCATGTTTGGGATAAGCTTCAAGGTAATTTTGTAGATACTGCCCATCAAATAGATTATACCATCGTAAATCCACGGAAGTTAAGTTGGGAACTGCAAATAGATGTTTGTCAAAGATGTCATTTGCAAGGAAATGCTATTTTAAAACCAGGTAAGCAATTTTCTGATTTTAAACCAGGGATGAAGTTGAGCAGCATGGTAGATGTGTTTCTACCAAAATACGAAGGCAGAGAAGATGAATTTATTATGGCATCTCACGCCCAAAGGTTGCAACAAAGTAAATGCTTTATTGAGTCGAACAAGCTTGTTAAAAAGGATGAAAGCAAAAGCTTTGGTACATTGAACTTAACCTGTATTACCTGCCATAATCCTCATGTAAGTGTGAAGGTCACAGGTACTCAAATTTTTAATAATGCTTGTAAAAATTGTCATAGCAGCGATGCTTGCACCGAATCCAAAGAGAAATTGAATTTGGTTCAAAACAACTGTGTTAGCTGCCACATGCCTAAAAGTGGAGCAATAGATATTCCGCATGTAAGTGTGCATGATCATAAAATTAAAATACCGGTTGAACCAAAAAAGCTGAGCGACATTAAAAAATTTGTAGGAATCTATTGTGTAAATAATGTAAGCTTAAACAATGAGGCAAAAGCTAAAGGTTATTTGGGATATTTTGAGAAATTTGAAGGGGAGGTAGGCTCTTTAGATTCAGCTAATTATTGGGTTCAAGATATAAATGACCTGATTGTTCAAACTGAGATAAAAGTTCATTCGGCCTATTTAAATAATGATTGGGTGGAGGTGATTCATTTGGCTAGAAATGTTAGTGTAGCGACTGAAAATAATTATTGGACTTGCTATAGAATTGGGCAGGCCTATCAAAATACAAATGATTACCAACGTGCTCAAGTTTATTATGAAAGGGCTGTAAAATTAGCTCCTTATAACCTCGAATTTGAAAATAAATTGGCAATTATTTATTTGCTCCAAAACAAGTTCGAATTAGCTATTGCTCAGTTTAAAAATAGTTTACAACAGCAACCTAAGCAACAAGAGGCTTGGGTTAATTTGGGTTTTGCCTATGCCAATGTAAAGGAGAACAAATTGGCATTAGATTGTTATTCGCAAGCATTAAAATTGGATCCAGACCAACAACAAGCTTTGTTAAATAGAGCTGCCTTGTACCATTTAGCGGGTGAAAAGCGGAAGGCAATTGTTGACCTAAACCAAATTTTACTCATTAATCCTGGGCAAGAACAGGTGAAATTATTATTGAAAGAAATTGAATCTGAATAATTTGTG
>JBILJL010000364.1:0-2635 GCA_044377255.1 Bacteroidia bacterium | reverse complement strand
ATGGTTCTACCCAAGGTAATATTTTTAAGGGTTATGTTTCAATGGGCGATGAAGGAAAGGAACATGTATTACATTCTGTTTTACCCTATTTGGGCGATTACCATCATTTACCTGAGTTAATTGGCAAGTGCGAAATAGAGGAGGTTATTATTGGCATAGAGAGTTCTAAACATGTAGAAATCAATAGTGTAACCAATATTTTAGAGGACCAGCAGGTAGTATTGAAGATTATACCTGATTTATATGATTTGATGAGTGGGCAGGTTCGGATGAACAATGTTATAGGAGCTGCACTTATTGAAATCAATCATGATAGCATGCCTCAATGGCAAAAAGTAGTTAAAAGGGGTCTAGACATACTTTTTTCATTTTTGGTTTTGTTGTTGGCGATGCCCGTATTTGTATTAATTGGATTGGCTGTAAAATTTGGTTCAAACGGCCCCATTTTTTATAAGCAAATAAGAATAGGATTTAAGGGGAAGCCTTTCCACATTTATAAATTTAGGACCATGATTGAAGATTCGGAGGTTTCTGGACCAAAATTATCGAGCAAAAATGACAATAGAATAACGCCGGTTGGCAAATGGCTCAGAAAATATAGGTTGGATGAAATCCCTCAATTTTTTAATGTGCTAATTGGCGAAATGAGTTTGGTTGGTCCGCGCCCCGAAAGGAAGTTTTTTATTGATCAAATAGTTTTGGTAGCTCCACATTACAGGCATTTACATAGGGTTAAGCCAGGCATAACAAGCTGGGGCCAGGTGAAGTTTGGTTATGCCGAAAATGTAGACCAAATGGTAGAAAGGTTAAAATTTGACATTTTATATATAGAGAATCGATCCATTGCTATTGACCTTAGAATATTGATTTACACTGTTTTAACTGTTTTGCAAGGCAAAGGAAGGTAGATTTTTTAACTATTTTCAAGTAAAGGCATTGTTAAATATATGAAAATGCCTACATTTGCCATCCTTAAAATTATCAAAAAATGTTTGCAATAGTTGAAATTGCTGGCCAACAATTTAAAGTTGAAAAAGACCAAACGGTTTATGTGCATAGATTAGCACAACCAGAAGGCGCCAGCATTGAGCTCGAAAACGTGTTGTTAGTTAACAACAATGGTAGCGTACAAATCGGTCTACCAACCGTTAAAGGTGTTAAAATTAACGCCACTGTGTTATCTCATTTGAAAGGCGATAAAGTTATCGTTTTCAAAAAGAAACGTAGAAAAGGGTACAGGAAATTGAACGGTCACCGTCAATCTTTTACCAAAATTAAAATTGATTCTATAAACTCATAATTTCAGGAGAAATAAGAAATGGCACACAAAAAAGGGGTCGGTAGTTCAAAAAATGGTCGTGAGTCCCATAGTAAACGTTTAGGCGTTAAATTATTCGGTGGACAGTATGCAATTGCTGGAAACATCATCGTTCGTCAAAGAGGAACTAAGCATCATCCAGGTGAGAATGTAGGTATTGGTAAAGACCATACTTTATTTGCCTTGGTAGATGGTAAAGTTGTGTTCAAGAAGAAAGCAAATGATCGTTCATTCGTTTCCATTGCTCCAATTGCAGCAGTAGCTGAAGCATAATCTTTTCAAGTTAAATTGAAATAGCAATTCTGATGGTGTTTATTCGCCATCAGAATTTGTTTTTATAACCACCTTGGCTAAAGCTACGGTGGTCAAAGGGGGGATTAGCTCATTTGGCTAGAGTACTTGCATGGCATGCAAGGGGTGGTCGGTTCGAATCCGATATCCTCCACAAAACCACAAGATAAATCTTGTGGTTTTTTTATGATGTATTATGTCTATATACTATATTCAAAAGAGAAGGATCGGTATTATATCGGTCAGACCGAGAATGTTGAAAAGCGTTTAAATGAACATCGTGTTCGAAAGAATTTAGGTGCAACGGAAATGCGGCTATTTTTTACTCATAATACCCATACAAAACGGGCATATTTAGCGTCTCAAGCACTTGCAATTGCATTCTTTTTGGAATAGAATCAATGGGTGTAATTTTAATGTAGATTAAGGTGTTTCCTTCCCAAAGCAAAGAGGTATCGCTGGTTTGAATATATTTATAATAACAAAAATTACTATCTAAACCTTTGATTACTCTGGTCCAACAATAATTACCATCTTGGTTTAGGTTCAGACTTTTATAACCATCAGTTTTTATAGCAGTATCACGGGAGTAAATACCAGCTAATTTATATTTATAATTATATTTTACTGCTTCTTCTCCTTTCTTGCAGGCAAATAATAATGATAATCCTAAAAATAAAACTAAAACAGATTTTGTCATGAACAAATTTTTATGCAAGTAATAAAATATAGAGAAGTTTCCACAATTTATTTTTGGAATTGAATCTTGAAATCTGTTTTGTGTTTATGGAATCAATACCACAATTAAAAGTAAAACCATTGCTACAAAAAGGCCACTTCCCTTGGTATATGTGCTTTTTTTATATTTACTTGAATAAATATCTGGATAATTTTTCTTGAAATTTAGAATGTTAGTAGTGTCTATTTTTTGGAAAATATTTGTAGCTAAATTTTCTGAAATTTCTTCAATTTGTGTGCTATTGAACGGTTTTTCTGTGTAAGCATAACTTTTAGAAAATTGCCAAT
>JBILJL010000061.1:0-9827 GCA_044377255.1 Bacteroidia bacterium | reverse complement strand
TTCAAAAACAGCTTTTTAAATGGAGAGTATTTTGATTTAGAAGGAAACACGAATTATGCTTTCATTCTATTATTTGACTTGCTTATTGAATTTGACAATCATAAAGACATATCTAAACTTGAAAGTCAACTTAAAATTTTAGGACAATGTTATCCAAAAACAAAATCCTATGGTGTATCATTCCTAATTCAAAAAATGGAGGCAAATGGCGACAGTGATGGCGTTTCAAGACTTAGAGCAGAAGACAGATACAGTTATCAAAACTACAATACAGATTACGACTATTGGAGATTAGGGAGTAAATACAAAACCAAACTAAAACTGAATGACGAAGAAGTTAAACTCCTAAACAAACTATGGTATCCGAGCAATAATTTTTGCAGTGTTGAATATTGTTGTGTTGAAATTTTAAAACTCTATATTACTGTCATTGAAGAGTTAAAAGCCAGTTACATTGCGGAAGGAACAACAATTGATGCTCAATTCTTAGCGGTTGCAGATGTAATTGCAAGAAAACATTTTAAATACAAGAATGGAAGTCAGAATTACAAGTATTGTATTGAAACAACAACCAATGAATTTTACTCTCATATTTTCAAACATTGTGAAAATGCCGTTCGTGAATATTACGGACATAAGAGAAAAATAAACACTGACACCTATTACACAACAGCAGAAGCAAAGACGGAATTTGAAACTAAAATAATTTCCAAAGTATCAGGATTGCTACCCGTACTTATTTCTAAAGTTTCGGTACCAGACGAAGCCACAGACATTGAATTGTATTCACAAAATACAAATCGGTGGAAAATAAAGTTCGAGGAGTTAACAACACGATATAATGAAAAGCCTGAAGAGTTTATTGATTCAATTGTCGCCCTTGGTAAACTAAATAAAAAGAATCCATCAATTGAAAATATTTTTTTTGAAGCATCAAAATTTATTGCAAAATATGATAAGGAATCAGCTCTTTCACTTTATGTTCATTACTTATTTCACGATTTAAAATCTGCCACTTTCGATAATAAACAACTCACAAAAACTATTCAGAAAAGTTTATTCAAAACTAATGAACAGTTGCACGATTTTGAAATAATTGTTAGCGAGTTAATCAAAGACAAAGATTTAGAAAAAGCATTAAAAAATGTTTCAAAAGTTTATGAGGTGAAGCGAAAGAAAATAAAACTTGATACAACTTCAATAAAAGAAGTTCAGCAACAACACTCTGGAACTGTTGAACTACTTAATGAATATTTAAAAGACGATTTTGAGGATGAGAACAATTCTATAAAGTCGCAAGAAATAAACAATGAAGAAATAAAAATCGAAATTACGCAGAAAAGTGAAGAGGCCTCTCATTCTGCATTTGTTAGGGACTTGACTTTCTCGCCAATACACATATCCGCTTTGGAGCTTTTCTCAAAGAGTAATTTTTCAATTCCACAAAGCGAACTTGAAATATTTGCTAAATCAAAAGGCATCTTTAAAAATCAATTAATCGAAAGTATTAATGAAACTTGCTATGATTTTTTAGATGATGTATTGATTGAGGAAGAAGACGATTACTACACAATTAACACAAACTATTTTCAAAGAATTTCTGTACAATGATAGATAACATTAAACCTAAAGAAGCCACATCAATTATCAATTCCTTAATTGGTGGCGTAGTTCCAAAAATCGGAGTTCAACACATTACCGTTGGGCGTTCGGAAGAAATAAATGCCGTTGTTGCCGCATTAGAAGATGTAAAGAATGGGCATAGTATGGTAAAATTCTGGATTGGCGACTTTGGTTCAGGCAAATCATTTATGCTTCATTTACTCAACACTGTTGCTTTGAAGCAGAAATTTGTGGTAGCAAATGCTGACTTTACACCTGACAATCGTTTGTATTCAAATGATGGAAAAGGAGTTGCTCTTTATTCTGCCATTATGGATAATGTTTCCATTCAAACTAAGCCAGAAGGTGGTGCATTACCAACTTTATTGGAAAAGTGGATTGAGCAAATTGTAACTAAAACTGCCGAAGAAAATAAAATTTCATTGACAGATATTCGCAATGAACAATACTTGAATCTCATTCAAAACAACATAATGAAAACTATTAATGAAATCACTGATGTAGGTGGTTTCGACTTTGGAATGGTTGTAATGAAATACTACGAAGGCTACATAAAAGATGATGAACAATTAAGAAGGAATGCTTTAAAATGGCTAAAAGGAGAA
Organism: Bacteroidia bacterium; assembly: GCA_044377255.1. Lineage (GTDB taxonomy): Bacteria > Bacteroidota > Bacteroidia > UKL13-3 > UKL13-3 > B1. Next base: position 7,599 of record JBILJL010000061.1, on the reverse strand, counting down.
TACAGAACCAAAACGGAGGCAAAGCAAGATTTAGGAGTTAGAGAAGTAATTAATGATTTGAATTACTACGATATGCTAAAAAACTTCTGTAAACTCTTTGTAAGTATGGGTTACAGCGGATTTATGGTAAATCTTGACGAAGCTATAAATCTTTACAAGATTTCAACTTCTGTAATGAGGGAGAAAAATTACGAGAAAATATTAACTATTTACAACGATTGTTTCCAAGGTAAAGTAGCAAATCTGTTTTTTAATTTTGCAGGTACAAAAGAAGTTTTAGAAAACGAACGCAGAGGACTTTTTAGTTATAATGCTTTAAAGTCAAGGCTTCTTACAAATAAATTTGAAACAGCAGAAATAAGAGATTTTGCACAGCCAGTAATTCGTTTAATGCCACTTGACCACAACGAAATATTTGTACTGTTGAAGAAATTGAAAGCAATCTTTGATTACAATTATAAAACTGAAATTTCAATAAGTGATAACGAAATTCACCAGTTTATGGAGGAGCTGTTTAACAAGCCTGGTGCATCAGAATTTTTAACCCCAAGAGAAGTAATTCGAGACTTTTTGAATATTCTAAACATCATTAGACAAAATCCAACAGTAGATAAAAACAAGCTATTTGGTGAACTTGAAATTTCGGATGAAAGGCCTAATGAAGTTTCTTTAGACAGCATTGAAGAATTATAATGTCATTTGATTTACTTTCAGAACCAATACGAAAATTCATTCGTGATAAGGGTTGGGAGCAATTGCGACCAATTCAAACAGCAGCTATTGCCAAAATTTTAGCATCGGACGACAATTATATTTTGGCATCACGGACTGCATCAGGAAAAACAGAAGCCGCATTTTTACCAATTCTTTCAAAAGTTAATTTCAATGATTCAGGTGTTCAAGTTCTTTACATTTCACCGCTAATAGCTTTGATTAATGACCAATTTTATCGTATTGAAGAACTTTGTAAAAATCTTGATGTAACAGTCACTAAGTGGCACGGTGAAGCGAATAAAACACTCAAAGAAAGACTAATTAAACAGCCAAACGGAATTGTTCTAATTACACCCGAATCATTGGAGGCAATGTTTGTAAACAAACCTTACAATGTAAAGCAATTATTTTCAAATCTAAAGTATGTAGTAATTGATGAGATACACTCATTTATTGGTACGGACAGAGGTATTCAATTAAAATCAATTTTGTCAAGACTACAAAAAGTTAATTCTAAATCATTCAGTATTGTTGGACTTTCGGCAACAATTGGGGATTATGATGAAGCCAAAAAGTTCACAGGTGATGAATTAAAAACAAAGGTTCTTTTAGACAGAACAGCTAAAGAAATCAATGCACTATTTCGTTACTTCAAAAACAAAAACGAAGAGTTACCATTGGAGCTTTTAAAAGATTTATACATTGAGACCAAAGACAATAAAGTTCTAATTTTTCCTAACAGTAGAGGACGAGCCGAAGAAGTAGCAGTAAAACTTAGAAAAATATCGGACAGAGTAAAAGGACATCCCAATTATTTTTCACATCATTCATCTGTAGACAGAGAAGTAAGAGAGTATGTTGAATACTTTGCGAAAAGTAACAATCGGCAAAACTTCTGTATTTCCTGCACATCAACATTAGAACTCGGTATTGACATTGGAACTGTTGATGAAGTTGTTCAAATTGATGCAACACATAGTATAGCTTCACTAATTCAGCGAGTTGGTAGAAGTGGCAGAAAGGAAGGAGAAAGTAGTAATTTATATTTGTATGCCACAAATGAGTGGAGTTTACTTCAATCAATAGCTTGTTGGTTATTATACAAGGAAGGTTTTATCGAACCACCTCAAAAAAATGAGAAACCATATGACATTTTAGTTCATCAAGCGTTATCAATAACCAAAGGACATTCAGGTATAAGATTAACAGAGTTAATAAATCAACTCAAAGAAAATACTGCATTTAAGCAAATTGAACTTTCAGAAATTGACGAAATACTTAAACATTTAATTGAAATTGATTTTCTTGAAAAATTACAACACGAAGTTATAATTGGTGTAGAAGGCGAAAAGGTAGTAAACAGCCGTGACTTTTATAGCGTATTTAAAACAGAAGAAAACTTTAAAGTTGTAAATGCTGGCAATACAATAGGTGAGATACCATTTTCACCACAAATTATTGAGGATGAAAATATTTTGCTTTCTGCTAAAATTTGGAAAATAAAATTCGTTGACCACAAGGCGAAAAAAATAGAAGTAATACCAACAAAGGACGGAAAAAAACCAATGTTTTTTGGAGGTGGAGCTACTATACATCAAAGAATAAGAGAGAAAATGTTTGAAGTTCTCTATTCTAAAACGGACTACGATTTTCTTGACCAACCAAGTTGTGATGAAACAGAAATACTTCGAAAAGACTTCTCTGTTTTCAACATTACCGACTTACAATCCGACAGACCACTACTGACAGCAGAAAAACACCTACAACTCTTTACATTCACAGGGACACGAATAAACAGAACTATTCAATTGCTTTTAAATATTGCAGGGATTAAAAATACGCTTGACGACAGCAGTAGTTCATTTGACATTGAAGTGCCTAAACAAGAGTTGATTTCAAAATGGAGTTATTTATCATTTCCGCTGACAGACATTGATACACACATTTCAACTCTTTTGCAGACAAATCCTGCCCTATTAGACTTTTCTAAATGGGGGACATATTTACCAGACAACTATAAAATCAAACTTGTAAAGGACAGATATTTTGACATTGAACAAACTGCACAACTTTTAAGATCTATGAAACTAATAGAAAACGAATAAAATTGAACAATACGTTTGACATATCGCCAACGCTTTTGGTTGCACATTTGCATTTTTGCCATTACACAATTCCAACGCAAAAAATGCAAAAGAGCAACCAAGCCAACGCACAACGACAGACCATAGCGGACAGACAAACACGACCGAAAAAAACAACGCCCTATAACAGGCGTTTGGTCGCAATAAGGGCCTTTGCATAAAAAGGAAAAAGAAACGGCAGAAAAGTTTATTTTTGGGGTAAACTGCTAGGGCGAAATTTGTGGTAACCATTCCCTTACTGCGCCAAGCGCCAAAACGTGTGTGTCTTGAATCAATGACTTAGCCAAGTCATTGAATGTTATTCAAAAGATGGAAGACAAAAGAGTGAAGGATAAACAAAGTTGTGGAGCTCAAGCGAAGTGAGTGGCCAAGCTACCGAAACAAATTTGAGAGGCCTTCCAAAGACGACTGTCAAGAGTAGTCTTTAAACCAACTGATGCTGCAAAAGGCGGAAACTCCTCTTGTGGTGAACGATTAGGTAAAAACGGGAACAAGTATTCCTGTAGGTGAGTATGTAGGAGCTGAATAAATTGAACTGCCTATCAAGCCTCGTAAGCGCAATAGATAGAGTCGAAAACAAGTAGCTACGTTTGTATTTGTGATAAGAGTGTAATGGACGACTTGATTACTGATTACATGACTCTCGGGGTAAAGGCAGCGGGAACTACATATAGGCTTTTGAATGGAACAAGAGAAGTCGATACTGCGCTGCAAAATTGCGAAAGGAAGCAGCCATCCAAGGATTAGATGAAGTATCGGCGGCAGACTAAATCGTAGTAGTGATGAAGGTATGGAAACATATTGGAGCGAAGGGTTTAGCTAGTTTAACCAAATAAAATTTACAACCGCAAGGGATGATTGATTATTATGAGGTAAAATCACAACCAATTACCAGGCTAATGGTATGGCAAGCTTACAAGAAAGTAAGGGCCAATAAAGGAAGTTCGGGCATAGATAATATGACTTGGGAATATTTAGATAAGAACCTAAAGACCCAATTATATTTGTTATGGAATAGAATGACCTCAGGCACATATTTTCCAAAAGCAGTAAAAGAAGTTAGCATCAAGAAAAGTGACGGAGGGGAACGAAAACTAGGCATTCCAACCTTATTAGACCGCATAGCTCAAGAAGTAGTAAAGACTTATTTAGAGGCAATAGTAGAACCAAAGTTTCATCCAAGTAGTTTTGGCTATCGTCCCAAAAGGAGCTGTCATGAGGCGGTTGAACAATCATGCAAGAATTGTTTTGGGCATGATTTTGTGATTGATTTAGACATCAAAAGCTTCTTTGATAAGATAGACCATAAATTACTGAAGCAATCGATACAACACTACTGCAAAGACAAATGGGTATTACTATACATTGAAAGATGGCTCAAATCAGGCTCTGTGCAAAGAGATGGGTGTTATGTAGACCGACTAACGGGAACTCCACAAGGAGGCGTTATAAGCCCATTAATAGCCAACATCTTCATGCATGTGAGCTTTGACAAATGGATGGAGAAAAACCACCCAGAGAAGCCATTTGAACGCTATGCAGATGATGTGGTAGTACATTGCAAAACAGAAAAGCAAGCAGTTTTTGTATTAAAACAAATAAGACAACGCTTAGCAAAATGTAAGTTAGAATTACATCCCATTAAAACCAAAATTGTTAATCTGCGAGGCTTATCTGTAGAAAAGTACGTTAAGAAGTATGACTTCTTAGGCTTTACGATACGGCCACAATGGTGCAAGATAAAAGGAAAAGGGATGTTGATGCCGAGTATCTTTATTAGTAAAAAATCTGAGAAAAGTATCCTAGCAAAATTTAAGGCAATGCAACTACACAAAAAGCGAATATCGTTGGAAGCACTAGCAAAAGAACTAAGACCAATCATTCGAGGTATCATCAATTACTATGGCAAATTCTCCAAGGGACATTTAAGACTTATATGCCATCAATTAAACGTTCGCATACTTAAATGGGTAAAATGGGAAAAAGGCCTTTACAAGATGAGCGCTCTAAATTGGCTAAGGGGAAAATTCAAAACCACCCCTCAATTATTTCCGCACTGGATATTGGTAAATCCATGATGAATAAATACATTCGTGATGAAACTAGAAGAGCCGTGTGAAGGGAGACCTTCAAGCACGGTTCCGTGGGAACGTAAGTGTGAAACTCCCTTGCGTGACCCGATTATGCGTCATGCTATGGCGACAGTGCTAACATAAACGGACAACGTAAAACGGCAAGACAATGAAGAAAACAATTTTAATTTTAAGTGTTGCGACCTTGACAGCAGCGTTCGGGGCGACAGCTTTTTACCTTGGGACAGAAAAATCACAAGCTCAAGAAACTACTCAAACGGCTGACACAGTGCAGACCGAACAAGTGAAAACAATTGAACCTGCCGACACGACTGCAAAATCAACGGCAAAGACAGCAACGGCAGACCCTTATCAGACTGCGGTTGAAGAAATGACTGAAATGCTAAACGGAACAAAGCCGTTAAGTTTTAAACGTGCAGTATTCTTGACCGAAAACGCTTATTATGGAGGTAAACTCAACTGGACAGAGTTTTGTAACGACATTGACCAAGTAAAAATTAAAATCAATCAAATGATTGTTGCCAAAAACTTGCAAAGCTTCAAGACAGCAGGTAATTGGGCAATATTCACATACATGACAGACAGTATTCCCGAAAATAATTTTCATCCATACACATACGACCTTGAAAATTTTATGGGCGACAAGGATTATGAAAGTTTTATGGTATCATCATTACTCAAGACAAAAAAAGGCAACTGCCATTCATTGCCATTTCTTTACAAAATACTGGCAGACGAAGTAAATGTTGAAGCATTTATTGCAACAGCACCAATGCATGTATTCATCAAACACAAAGACGAAAAACAACAATGGTGGAATTTGGAATTAACGAGCGGAACATTTTCAAGGACAAGTTTCATCATGGAAAGTTTCAATGTTTCAGACGCAGGAATGGAAAGCGGACTTTATATGAAACCACTATCAGACAAAGAAAGTGTTGCACTTTGCCTCAACGACATTTTAGTTTACTACGACAAGAAAACAGGAATTTATTATGACGACTTTGTTCGTAAGACATACGCAACAGGGCTTAAAGTTTATCCTAATAGTTTATTACAGCTTTCTAAAGCGGATTGTCAAAAATACATTCTTGACAAAGAAATGGAAAAGAAAGGGCTGAAAGATTACAGTAAAATAAAGCCTTATCCTGACCTTGTAAAACTTGAAAAAGAATATAAAGCTACCAAAGATTATATTTCCAAAATAGGTTACAGTTCATTGACACCTGAACAATACCGTGAAAAGGTAATGCAAATCAAAAATGAATCAACCCAAGCTAAAAAATAATAAATTTGTTAATCCTATAATTCATACAACAATGAAAACAACCATAAAATTATTATTGGTAGCTGTGGCATTCGCCACAGCTACTAATATCGTTAATGCTCAAACTCCTTATGACGATTTTGCCCCAAGTAGTAAGAAGAAAGAAATGCTGAAACTCCCTGATGCAAAGTTCAAAGCATTTAATGTAGATACTACTGGAAAAGTGAGGTTCGTAGAACTGGATGTTAACGAACTTATCTTATCATACTATGGAGCAAACGATACTGTTGTCAATTCCGTTCAATTAAAACCATCAGATTTAAAATGGTGGTCTGTTGACCCCAGAGCAGAAAAATATCCAGGATGGAGTCCGTATAATTATGTAATGGGTAATCCCATAATGAACATTGACCCCAATGGCGATACGGTAAGAGTTTACACAGAAACAAGTGGTGCTGGGCATGCTTGGATAAGCGTTGGTGAGGGTGCTGATATGACAGTATTTTCGTTTGGTAGATATGCAGGAACTTATGAGGAGTGGCATGGAATAAATACATTATCAAATGGACCGGGAGTATTATTAAAACTTCAAGGTGCAGATGCTATTGCTTACAATACTTCAAAGCAAAATAAAACAGGAATGAATGTTTATCAAGTATTAGATGTGACCGATGAAGCTGTCTTTAAAAATCTTAATGCAAAATTTAATTCTTCACAGACAACTCCTGATAAAGGCGAATATAAAGGCAGTCCAAATGCTCATGTAGTTGGAGACTACAAACTTTTAAGTAACAATTGCACTACCGTAGTTTCAGACGCTTTGAATCAGACAGGTTCAGATGCTTTACAACGAATGCCGAATGCTAAAACAGGTGAACAAATTAAAGACCGCTTCATTATACCTTCGTCATTGGAATCATTCCTGAATTGGCAAGGTGGTTCGTGGCTTGGAAATGGTAGTGTGCAAAAACAAGGTGAATAATAAATCGACATCATGAAAATCAGCATTAAAATATTTATAGGCATAACAATTCTATTGCTTTTAATAACAGTATTCGCAATCGTAAATACCAAAGTTTCTATGAAATACGAAGTTGATGAACCGACTGCAATGAATAGAGTTACGGAACTTGTTACACAAAAAGCTAAAGACATCAAATCATTATTGTTTTTATTGTTGACATTTTTTATTTACGAAATAGCGACCCTAAGTTTGCTCATATGGGTTTTGACCAAACTTAAAAATACTCCATGACAACCGACAAAAAAAAGCACGAACGCATAACAGCGGGTTTAAGAAATTGGCGGTTCAGTGGTTAATTGAACATTCTACCTCGCATCAACATTTGTGGTGGCTTGACAGTTTTGTGCTCCGAAATCG
>JBILJL010000363.1:0-2656 GCA_044377255.1 Bacteroidia bacterium | reverse complement strand
AGTGGCAGTTCATTCCATGTCAATCCACCATCTGTGGTTTTTACGATATATCGCTGTGTACTGCTGCTATTGTAACTTTGTATGGTTGCATAGCCAACTTGGGGTGAAGGGAAAGAGGCTTTCCAGGTAATTTCAAACTGCCTATTGGATGTATATACAGGTATCCAGTTTTGGCCCCCATCTGTTGTTCTCAATATCCTTGCCGATGCTTCTGTAATATCCGCGCTTGTTCCAGCAAATACATATCCCGTATCTTCTGATTGGAAATGGATATCAAGTATCATTTCACATTGTGGCGATAAGTTTTTTCCAACCCAGCTTGCTCCACCATCAACACTTTTTATTATCACAGTCGGGCCGCCAACCCTACCTGCTGCATAAATCACATTGGCATTTACAGCTTGTATGGCACAAATTCCTTCGGGAACAGTGCCGGTAATAGATGATGTAACTTCTATCCAACTATTCCCCCCATCTATGGTTTTATATAGCGGGTTGGCATCTGTTACATTTGGGAAGTAATTGGTACCAACGTTTCCAGCAAAGCCTATCTGATTATTTACAAAGGCAACTGATCTGAAATAGGTGCCGGGGCTATTTTTTTGTTTTATCCAACTTGCTCCACCATTTATTGTTTTGTTTATGGCGCCTGAACCATTCACCACCCATCCTGTATCTTTGTTAATAAAAAATACACCATCTTGTTTTGATGCATTGTATGGTGCTGATGATACATTTGTCCAATTGTATTGGGCATGCAATATCTTTACACAACAAATCGCGATTACTAAAAATAGGTTTTTCATCTCTCTAAATATTAAATTTTATTTAGTTCAAATGTATTTTGTTTTAAAAACTAAAGATTGTAAAAATCAGACACCTTATTAGAATGAATTGTACTAATGAATTGCGTGGGTGTAAGAGTACTAAATGTTTTAAACTGTTTTATAAAATGAGACTGGTCATAATAACCTGCATCTATTGCAGTATTTATACAATCTTTTTTTGTCTTGGTTGCAAAGCGGAGTGCACTTCTAAATCGAATTAAATTGATGTAGTTTTTTGGATTAATTCCTATAAATTTATTGAATAATCGGTGGATGGTGCGTTCGGAAATGGTGAAATAGGAAGCCAATTGTGCCACATTGCATTGGCCATTTGTTTCGTGAATTTTATTGATGATTCCTAAAAAACATGGAGAATGATACCCTGTTAGTTTACCAACTAAAAAATGTTCTAATACCTTTAATTTATCAATATCGTTTGAGGCCCCTATAAGCGATTCTTCAAGAATATTAATTTCTTGATTTGAAAAAATATCATTCAATGAAGTTACTTCTCCTTCATAAATTACATTCATTGGAATATGAGTAAACAAACTCATTCCATTTGGGATTTTTAATCGTATGGAAATGTTTAAAAATTCGCCTCTGGTTATTATTTCACTTGGTTTAATCAACATATTTCTGATACCAAATGCGGGCATTTTATTGAAACTTGTTAAACTTTTTACCAAAAATTCTCCTGATAGCGTTAATCCAAACCCGCAGATATTGTTGGGCAAAAAAATTGTTGAAGTATTAAAATCAGGTGACCTGCGCCAAAAAACAATTGACGAAACTTTATCTATTAAAAGCGGATTTGACGGTTTATAACTAACTATAGCCTCCATTATGTGTTATAAATATTCCTAATTATATTTTTAAAAATTAAATTCCTTGATTTGTTAGCAACCACATTGAATATTTAATGCCAGTTGATTAAAACGGTGGTCTTGACTTTTTTTACTCATTGTTATTGTTTCAAACAAAATATAGAAAATACTGAATCTACCTTGTTTGTAGCTTTCCTCATATGGTTCGGATTATAGTTGTTTCAGTAATAATTTTGTTTAATGTAATATGTTGAAGTATGTTTTTGTATGACTAGTACTTTCATTTATATAATAGCTTGTTTTTAAGCCACAAATTAATGTTCAAGTTTACAACCTATCAAAAAAAATAGGATAAGCGGTTTATAGCTTTTATGTGTAGCTTTTATTTAACTTATATGCAAATGTGCCATTACGATACAAAGTAAGATATGAATTGGTAAAACTAACTGCGAAGTTGATAGAGTTGCAACTCAGGATGAATTTAAGAGAACAAATAGCAAAGCAATTACGCAGGTTAAAATGCCTACATACCCTCACAAGGCAAACTATTGACTTTTTGAATACAATAATTATTTGTATGTAAGCAAGCAGAAAAGCACGACTCTGGCAACCAAAGGAAGCGCCATTTTCAACAACTCTATTTCATGCTACACAGATTAGAACATAAAAGCCCCGTGAAACCATCTGCACAGTACTTTTTCACGGCTCGTTTTCGTCTGCTCTGCAAGATGTTGTGGACAGTTTTTTTATTTCTTACATTAAAAAACATTGTTGTCCGATAAAAATTTAAAAGAAGGAAGTAATTAAACTCCCTTCTTTATAGTAATTTTGATTTCGCTAAAAATTAAAATACTACTATGGACAAAACTAAGCGTTTTTTTTTGGAAATTCTGTTTTCGGACAGCTGATTGCGCTGATTGATTCAAATATCATTGCTGAATCTGCTAAAACATGTAATTCTGACCGATATATAAAAAAGTTTACAACCAAGGATCATTTAAT
>JBILJL010000362.1:0-2666 GCA_044377255.1 Bacteroidia bacterium | reverse complement strand
AATCGTTGGGCTTACATTGATTCATTGAAAAATGACACAACCGTTCTTTCATTTGCTTTTAGTGGCTCTGCTCCTATGGGTAAAACTGCTATCAGATTTGCTGTTGACATGCAAAAAGTAACCGCAGTGAGCGCAAATGGCGTTTATGTTGCTGGTAACTTCCAAGGCAAATACAACAATGCTTCTGGCGATTGGAAACCAAACGAATCAAGAATGATCAATTTATTCAACAACAACAAAGTGTATGAATTTATTGCAATTGTTGATACTACTGATGGTGTTGAATGGAAATACATCAACGACAACAACTGGGGTGCTGGTGAAGAGTCAATCCCTACAGCTTGCCAAAAAAGTGGAGGAAACTCTAACCGCTTTTACCAAGCAACTTCTACATCTACTGCATTTCCAAAGATTTGCTTTAGCATGTGTGTAGCTTGCCCTTCAGCACCAATCCCTACTTATGATTTAACTTTCCAAGTAGACATGAGTTCATCAGATTGTAATGGTGGATTTGATAGTGTTACCGTTGCTGGTGCTGGTGCAAAATTAACCGGCTTTGGTGTTGGTATTAGAATGTCTCAAGTTGGCGCTACAGGAGTTTATCGTGTAACAGTTATGGGCTTGGATTCTGGCGAAGCTAAATTTAAATTCCGTGCTCACAAAAATGGTAATATCAATTGGGAAGGTGGATCAGACAGAATTTTAAATTTAACTAAAAATGATACAGTTGCCTTGACTTGTCTTGGTTCAAGAGTTGTTGGTCCTTGCGCTAGCAAGCCTGCAAACTCATCTATCACTTTTTATGTTGATATGATTGCTGAAACTCCTGCTCCTAAAATTTATATTATGGGAACTTTTGCAGTTCCAAACTGGCAAGCCGGCGCTAGAGAGCTAACTGCTGTTAGCGGCGTACCAGGATTATACATGGTTAAAATTGACTCAATTTGCCCAGGTACTTTTAACTATAAGTTCACAAATGGTGATGCTACTAACAAAGACAATGAAGAGCAATTTGGCGATTCAACTCAACGCAGTTGTGTTGAATCAAATGGTATTGGTGGTTGGAACCGTGTTTTCACAAGAGCAGTTGCAACTCCAATAAGCATCAATTACAAATTCAATACTTGTACTATTGGTAGAGCTCCAGTTGGTATCAACGAAAATATCTTAAGCGCAAACCTTAAGTTATATCCTAACCCTACTAGCACTTATACCGTTATTGAATTTAACGATAATTCAGCTAACCACAATGTTCAATTATTAGATTTAGCTGGACGTGTTGTAAGAACTTACGATAACCATAAATACAATACATTAAGAGTAGACAAGGATGAATTAACCCCTGGTATCTATTTCTTAAATGTTAGCAATGATAAAAACCAAACTGGTTCTATCAAGTTATTGGTTAACTAATTATAAATGCAATTACAAAAAAGCCCTCCCGCAACGGAGGGCTTTTTTTTTACCTATTTTTATCTGTTTGCCACAAGTAATTGTACTTGATATTATATTCTATTATATTTCACCATTAAAATTGAACCCAAAATGAAAAAACTTATTTACCTTTTTTGCGCACTGCTTATCATCGGATTTAAAGCCTATTCGCAAACCCACTCCCTTGGCTCACCTGGCGGAAAAGTAAAACTAACATTTACCTTAATTAATGGACAGCCTGGCTATTCATTAACCTATAAAGGCAAGCTAGTTATAGAAGAATCATCTTTAGGTTTTAAAATAAAAGATATGCCAGATTTTGGCTCAGGCTATTCAATTGTTACAGTTGAAAACTCCACATTTAATGAAACTTGGCAACCAGTTTGGGGTGAAACAAAAAACATAGAAAATAAATACAACCAATTGCTTGTTACGTTAAAGGATAACGCTACTAAGCCTTATTTATTGAAAATTGTCTTCAAAATTTATGAAGATGGTTTAGGGTTTAGATATGAATTTCCTGAACAAGAAAATTTACAGCATTTTATTATTGAGGAGGAATTAAGTTCTTTCAATTTAAATGGTGACCATAAAATATTTTGGATGCCGGGTGATTTTGACACCAATGAATACAATTACTATACCTCAAAAATTTCAGAGATTGAAAAAATGGCCAAAAAGAGAGATGGTGCAATTTTTACCGCCACTCCTATTCAAGGTGCCTTTGTTCAAACGCCCTTAATGGCAAAATCTGCAGATGGCATATACATGAGTATTCATGAGGCAGCACTGATTAATTATCCTTGTATGGATCTTAAATTTGATGTGGGTACTTTTAATGCAACAACCACGCTGGCTCCAGATGCCGTTGGCAACAAAGCCTATATGAGAGCACCTACCCAAACACCTTGGCGCACTATTGTAATAAGTGATGATGCCAGAGAAATTATTGCCTCTAAAATGATCTTAAACCTAAATGAACCTTCTAAAATTAAAGACCCATCTTATATTAAACCAATGAAATATGTTGGCATTTGGCTTGAGATGCATTTAGGGATATCTACTTGGGATTATGCCGGCCAGCAATCGGCCTCAGATGCTGGTAGCGACGGCAAAATGGCCAAGAAAACCAAACATGGTGCAACCAATGAAAACACCAAAAAATACATTGATTTTGCTGCAAGCAACGGCTTTGGCGGTGTTTTAGTAGAAGGCTGGAATACAGGTTGGGA
>JBILJL010000361.1:0-2669 GCA_044377255.1 Bacteroidia bacterium | reverse complement strand
CATTTATAATCACAAGAGATAAAAATCAGTTCTTCTGCCTATTCTTTTTCACCAGTCATATTTATGGATTCGATAGAATGCTTGATGCTAAATGGAAAATTGATGAGGAAGAAGGAAGAGGATGGCAATATCAAATTGAAAATTCGCTTTTTAATCAAATTGAGAAAAAGGCTAACACATATAAGTTCGAACAAAAACTATTAGATTTTTTAAGAACGGAAAGATCAAATGGTGAATTATATGAATTCCGAGTTCATAATGGTCATTTATCAAATCACACAAACGAAATTTTAATGAAATTACAAAATGAGTCAAAATTGATTTCATTAAATTCGGATGGCTCACCAGCACGCAAATCTTCATTCTACCTGAGCTATAAAGACTTTAGAAGCCAACCCAATAAGATTAAAATTAAACTCAAATAAAATGGCACAATCAAGTATTGAATGGACAGAAATGACTTGGAACCCAACCACAGGTTGCGACAAGATTTCGGCTGGCTGTAAATTTTGTTATGCCGAAGTAATGTCTAAGCGATTGCAAGCAATGGGCATAGATAAATACAAAAACAATTTTGAAATAACGATTCACGAAGACGAATTACAAACGCCTTACACTTGGAAAAAATCCAAAGTAGTATTTGTAAACTCAATGAGTGATTTGTTTCACAAAGATGTACCGATTGAATTTATCCGTAAGGTTTTTAAAGTAATGAAAGAAAATCCTCAACACGTTTTTCAAGTACTTACAAAGCGTGCCGACATACTAAGATATTACGACAGCGAAGGTTGGTTAGATTGGAGTCACAATATTTGGATGGGTGTATCGGTAGAAAATAGCAAGTTTACCAAACGGATTGATTTATTAAGAGAAACTAAGGCAAGAGTAAAGTTTCTTTCTTGCGAGCCTTTAATTGGTGCTTTGCCTAATATGAATTTACAAGGTATTGATTGGGTAATTGTAGGCGGTGAAAGCGGAAGAACACCAAGAAAAATGAAAGAAGAATGGGTGACTGACATAAAAAATCAGTGCTTAGATGCTGATGTTGCTTTCTTCTTTAAGCAATGGGGCGGAACAAACAAAAAGAAAACAGGCAGAATATTGGAAGGTAAAACTTGGGATGAAATGCCTGAAATAATTGAAACTTTATAAATGGCAGAAAGAGATAACATACCAAAACATTGGCAAATCAAAAAATTGGGAGAGGTATGTCATATAATTATGGGGCAATCACCTCCATCAACTTCATACAACACAAATGGCATTGGTCTACCATTCTTTCAAGGCAAAGCTGAGTTTACGGAATTATATCCTGTTGTTGAAAAATGGTGCAATTCACCCAATAAAATTGCTGAACCAAATGACATTTTACTTTCAGTTCGTGCACCAGTTGGAACAACAAATATTGCAAATATAAAATGTTGCATAGGAAGAGGATTAGCTGCTATTCGCTATGATAATTACAAATATGTTTTTTACTTTTTAAAAAGTATAGAACAAGAATTAGACAGTAAAGGCACAGGAACAACTTTTAGGGCAATTTCTGGTGAAACGATTAGAATGACAGAAATCCCAGTTCCACCTCCTGCTGAACAAAAAGCCATAGTAACCAAAATAGAAGAACTACTCAGCGAATTAGAAAACGGCAAACAACAACTGCAAACTGCCCAGCAGCAATTAAAAGTGTATAGGCAAAGTTTGTTGAAATGGGCTTTTGAAGGGAAACTCACGAACAAAAATGTTAAGGAAGGGGAATTGCCAAAGGGGTGGAAATTTGAAGAATTAAAAAATGTTTGTGTCATCAAAAGGGGTAAGTCAAAACACAGACCTAGAAATGAGCCTGCATTGTTTGGTGGTAAATATCCTTTCATTCAAACAGGAGACATTCGAGAAGTGAATGGCGGTTACATAAAGAAATATTCTCAAACTTATAGCGAACTTGGACTTCAACAAAGTAAACTTTGGCCAAAGGGAACTTTATGTATTACAATCGCTGCAAATATTGGAGAGACTGCAATATTAGATTTTGATGCTTGTTTTCCTGATAGCGTTGTTGGCTTGCTGAGTGATGAAAAACTTTTGTTAAATAAGTACACAAATTATTTTTTCATTTCGCATAAATCTAAACTCGAAAAACTTGCACCAGCTACGGCTCAAAAGAATATCAATGTTGATATTTTAGAAAAAGTGAAAATTCCTTTGCCTTCAATAGACGAACAGCAACACATCGTCTCCGAATTAGAAAGCAAACTCACCGTTTGCGATAAAATAGAAGAAACCATTAGCCAAAGTTTGCAACAGGCAGAAACATTAAGGCAAAGCATTTTGAAAAAGGCGTTTGAAGGAAAATTGATAAAATAAAGAAAGACAAATTAGAGTGAGCAAAAGAGCAGCCATACCATTAAAGAATAAAGCTATTGCAAAAAAAGTAGTAGCTAAAAAAGCTGCTGTGCCTAAAAAGATAAGGGTTATGGTAGCTTCAACAGTTTTTGGATTTGAAGATCAAATAGAACAAGTGTGTTCTACATTGAAGGCATATGGATATGAAGTTTGGAATTCTCATATAAAGACTATTCCAGTTCATCCAGGAAAGTCTAATACTGATAATTGTTTGAAGGCTGTAGAGGCTTGTGATGTTTTGTTTGGGATTCTCAGACCAAGATATGGTG
>JBILJL010000360.1:0-2674 GCA_044377255.1 Bacteroidia bacterium | reverse complement strand
GGTTGATAACACCTTAGTTACATTAAGGCCTCTAGTTATTAGCACAGCTAATTTAGCTGCAGCAGGTTTGAATGCAGATGGTTCTTATATACCATTACCTGCTGCAACCATTAAAGCACCTTATTCATATGGTTTTAATGTTGCTAGTTTAGCAGGTACAGGTTGGACTACTGAAAACTACATGAGTCCTGGCGATAGTGGCTGGCAAGTTAATAATACTATTGGTGCCTTGGGTTCAGGAACAATGGCGGCTATGAATTTAAAAAACTGGAGAACTAATATGCGCAATGCTTTTGTTACTCCTTCAATAGACATTTCTACTCTTGCCAGTCCTACATTAAGTTTTTATCTAGCTTATGCAAAAAGGTCGACTGCCAGCAATGATAAATTGAGAATTTATATATCTAACAGCTTTGGTAGGTCTGAAACATTAGTGAGAACAATACTAGCAAGTGAAATGGAAACAGGGGCTATACAAACAACTTCGTTTGTTCCAAATGCTTCGGAGTGGAAGAAATTCAATATTGATTTGTCTGCTTTCAACAGTTATACTAATTGCAAAATCAGGTTTGAATTACAATCATTAAGGGGAAATAATATTTACATTGATGAGTTTTCAATTGGCCAGCCAACGGGGGTATCTGAGATGTTGAAAAAAGAAATGGATTTCACATTGTTTCCTAATCCGAGCAATGAAAAGTCGAGTATTTCTTTCAATATTGCCGAACCAAGTAATTTGGAAATCAATTTAATGGACCTACAAGGCAAGATTTTAAGGACCTTGGCAGAAGGAGCATTTTTAAGTGGAAAACATGGTATTAATTTTGAAGTAAAAGGCATGCAATCAGGCATATACTTAATTGAAGTGAAAACAGAATCAGGTAGGTTTGTTCACAAGATGTTGGTAGAATAAAATACAGTAAACTGGATAAAAAGCTGCTGCATGGCGGCTTTTTGTTTTTTTTAACAAGAGTATTTTGCATATTGTGCCCGAAAATATTTGAGTTTTTAGGATAGTCTAGAGATTTTAGATAAATTAAGATAGGAGAGAGATGAGTAAGAATTTAGTAATAGTGGAGTCGCCAGCAAAGGCAAAAACCATCGAGAAATTTCTTGGTAGTGATTATACTGTAAAAAGTTGTTTTGGTCATATAAGAGATTTGGCAAAAGGAGATGATGCCATCAATGTTAAAGGTGATTTTTCTCCTCGTTATGAGGTAAGTGAAGATAAGAAGGCCATAGTAGCAGAACTAAAGAAGTTAGCCAAGGAAGCCGATATGGTTTGGTTAGCTTCCGATGAGGACCGCGAGGGAGAGGCCATAAGCTGGCATTTGAGCGAGGTTTTGAACCTTAAAGAATCGAATACTAAAAGAATTGTATTTCATGAAATTACAAAGCCTGCTATTTTAAAGGCAATAGATAACCCAAGAGGCATAAATAAGAACCTAGTGGATGCCCAACAAGCAAGAAGAGTATTAGATAGATTGGTGGGCTTTGAATTGTCTCCGGTACTTTGGAAAAAGGTTAAATCAAATTTAAGTGCAGGAAGGGTTCAATCTGTGGCAGTAAGGTTAATAGTGGATAGGGAAAGAGAAATCAACCAATTTACTTATTCATCTGCATTTAGGGTAATAGCTAGATTTAATGTGGGTGGCAAGCAAATGGAAGCTGAATTGGGCAAGCGATTTGAGACAGAGGTTGAAGCAAAATTGTTTTTGGACAATTGCACTGGCGCTAATTTTACCATAAAAAATTTAGAGGTTAAGCCAACAGAAAAATCACCAGCACCCCCATTTACAACCTCTACTTTGCAACAGGAAGCAAGTAGAAAAATGGGTTATGGGGTTAGTATAACCATGAGCATTGCACAAAAGCTTTATGAAAATGGATTTATTACTTACATGCGAACAGATAGTGTAAATTTATCTGAGTTGGCAATAGAAAGTGCAAAGAATTATATCTCTGCTAATTTTGGTCCTCAATACAGCAGGCCCATGCGTTACACAACAAAGAATGATAGTGCTCAAGAGGCTCATGAGGCTATTAGACCTACCTATTTTGAAAATGTGGAAATAGAAGGCACACCTCAAGAAAAGCGGTTATACGATTTAATTTATAAGAGAGCTATTGCCTCTCAAATGGCTAAAGCACAAATTGAAAAAACAGTTGCTACCATTTCAATTTCTGGGTTAAACGAACAATTGGTTGCTACTGGTGAAGTATTGAAATTTGATGGTTTTTTAAAGGTATATCTGGAAAGCACCGACGATGACCAAGAAGATGAAAGCAGCAAAATGTTGCCGCCATTGGCCATTGGAGAAGAATTGGTTTTGAACCAAATACAAGCAACTCAAAAATACACTCGTCCTTCTGCTAGATATACTGAGGCAAGTTTGGTAAAACGTTTGGAAGAATTGGGTATTGGAAGGCCTTCCACTTATGCTCCAACCATATCAACTATTCAAAAAAGAGGGTATGTGGTGAAGGAAGATCGTGATGGAAAAGAAAGAAATTTTGTTCAGTTAACATTGGAAAAGCAAGCCATTAGTAGGGAAGAAAAAACTGAGAAATTTGCCAGTGAAAAATCCAAGTTATTTCCAAGTGATATAGGGATGATTGTGACTGATTTTTTGAGCAAGCATTTTGAATCTATTATGGATTACGGCTTTACAGC
>JBILJL010000359.1:0-2676 GCA_044377255.1 Bacteroidia bacterium | reverse complement strand
AAATTCGCAGATAAGACAGCAAATTATTTCTTAAGTAATTTGGGATTATTTATCAATTTTATCCTTTCCTTATCTCTGTTTTTAACTACTTTATTACAACTAAACCACCAGGTAGAAACGGATAATTATTACCTGTTTTTTTTAAAATTAATATTGGTTCTTTTGGCCATTTATGCCGGAAAAATTTTACTAAATATTGCCATCGGCTTCATTTTTAAAGTGAGGTCGCTTGCTATCACCACCTTATTTAATGCCATATTGGTAAACAACCTTTTGGGAGCAGGGTTGGTATTTTTGAACCTATTTTTTGTTTTTGTGGCAAATTTGCAAATGGCCAACGTGTTTTCTGCTATTATTTTGATCACAATATTGGTTGGAGTAGTTTACAGACAAATTAAAAACCTGATAATGAGCGCACAAACCACCCATATTCAATTTATATACATATTTTTGTATCTTTGCACTTTGGAAATACTACCATGGTTAGTATTATTTAAGTTGTTTTTAAATAGCTGGTAGATTGAAAAACGCAAAAATTAAGAGTATTCTAATCTCTCAACCAAGGCCCGAAAGTATAAAGTCGCCGTGGTTTGATTTGGAGAAAAAGTATAAGTTAAAAATGGACTTTAGGCCGTTTATTTTGGTTGAACCAGTTGCTGGAAAGGAATTTAGGCAACAAAAAATAAACATACTAGATTACACAGCCATAATATTAAACTCAAGAAATTCTGTAGATAATTTTTTCAGAATTTGTACTGATTTAAAAATTGAGGTGCCAATTGATTTGAAATACTTTTGCGTAAACGAAAGTATTGCGAATTACTTGTCGAAATATATACAAGTAAGAAAAAGGAAAGTATTTGTTGGCAAAGGAACAGAAGTAGAGTTGTTTCCTCTGTTTAAAAATCACCCAACAGAAAAATATTTGTTTCCATGCAGCGATTGGCGCAAGCAGGACATAGAGAAATTCATGAAAAAGAACAAGTTTCAATTCAAAGAAGCATTCTTTTATAAGATAAAATCTGCTGATTTATCTGATCTAACCCATGTAAATTACGATATTATCGCTTTTTTTAGTCCGGCCGATATTAGGTCGCTTTACGAGAATTTTCCTGAGTTTAAACAGAATGCTACGCTCATTGCAGGCTTTGGGGCAACAACCATCAAAGCCATGCTAGACGCGAGTTTGGTAGTAAATATACAAGCCCCAACTCCACAAACTCCCTCTATGATTACTGCTGTAGATAAACACATAGAAGCCCACCACAAGGCGTTATAAAAGTGTATAGAAAGCAGTAATTTCATCATAATTTTCAACATTCTTCGTTTTGTTTTAAATATTTTATATATTCGTAAATACGTTTATATAGTAGTTAATAAAATTTAAATCGAATGAGGATATTGTTTACTAGAGTATTTTTTCTGATTGCGATGCTTCCATTGGTTAATAAAATCAGTGCGCAGCAAGATCCACACTATAGTCAGTTTATGTACAATAAATTGAATTTTAATGCAGGTTTTGCTGGGGCAACAGACGGTAAAATTTGTGCAACTTTAATTCATCGCACGCAATGGATGGGTTTTGGTGGCGGAACGTATAGTTCTGGATCAGGATCTGGTACAAATTCTAGAGGTGGAGCCCCAGTAAATTTGGTTGGTTCAATCAACGCTGCAATCGGCAATAGATTTGGAATTGGAGCAACTTTTGCAAGTGATAATTTAGGTCATGAAACCATGACTATGCCACGTTTAACTTTAGCCTATCGCCATCCATTAGGAGATGCTGGTACCATTGCAGCAGGTGTAGGAGTTGGGTTCATGCAGAGAACAATTGATGGAACTAAATTAAGGGCAATTCAGCCTGATGACCCAAAAATACCTACAGGTTTAGTAAGTGGCACAGCTCCTGATGTAGATTTTGGATTGTATTATACCAAAGATAATTTAGCTGGTGCTATAGATAATTTTTATGCTGGATTATCAGCTACCCATTTAAATCAAAATAAAATTACTTACGATTATCCGGGAGGTTCTTCAACCATTGATAGCAAAATGCACATGTATTTTGTTACGGGTGGTGAGTTACAATTAAACTCAGCCATGAAATTGCAACCGAATATCTTGTTGAAGAAAGATCCAGCAAAAATTCAAGCAGATTTGAATTGCTTTTTGGTTTGGAATGAGAATATAAGAGGAGGTGTAACTTTCAGACCAATGGATGCAGCTGTATTGTTGGTAGGGTATGAATTTCCTTTTGGTTTAAATGTTGGCTATAGCTATGATATTACTACCTCAAAAATCATTCAATACAGTTCAGGATCGCATGAAATCATGTTAAGATACTGTTTTGGAGTGTCTATCCCAAAGAAAGAAAAAGTAATTCGTTCGCGTTTTACACCTAGATTCATGTAATAATTTTAAGTAATTAACGTTTTCCTTACAAATTAATTTAACTTTAACTTGTATTATTCCTTTGAATTAATAATTTTGTCACATTGCAGTAATTAAATGTTTACTTATGATAAATAAATCAAAATGGTTTTTCTCCTTGGCTATCGCTTCAATCCTTGCAGGTTGTGGGCTTAGCAGTGATAAGGGTGAATTAACAGGAGTGGGGGCTAGAAGCGCATGGTTTCACCCACAGCCATACGGCACTGTTTACATTCCTTCTGGTAC
>JBILJL010000358.1:0-2695 GCA_044377255.1 Bacteroidia bacterium | reverse complement strand
TATGCTTTGAATATACATACAATCACCAGTAATACAGAACTAACTAACTACCAATTGCAAAGTGTTCCTAGTTTTTTGCTCTATCAATAGTTTTTTGCCACCTGTTAATTGCGCTAATTCTTTGTTGGTGTAATTGGTGATGGTGATTAATTCTACCGGCTCGTTGGTTTTAAGCGAATAGTTTTTTTCTAAATGTTGTATAAGTTCTTTAACTTTATCTGGTTCATTGTCTATGCACACACTAAAACTAATGGCAGAGTTTTGCATTAAATTTATCTTTATTCTTTTTTCTGCAAAGGAGTTAAAAATATTACTCAAATTATCTTCTAAAATAAATGAAAAATCTTTACTGCTAAGCGAGAGGAGCAACTGATTTTCTTTTACTATGATAGTTGGTAAATGATTTTCTATTTCTTTGCTCACGCCAACTATGGTGCCAGCTGCTTCGGGGTTCATAAATGATTTAACAAATAATAGAATATTCTTACTCTGCAATGGTTGTATGGTTTTTGGATGAATAACTGTAGCCCCATAATAAGCCATTTCAATAGCCTTTGGATAGCTAATGGCATCAATTTTAATTGCATTTGCAAATTTCTTTGGATCAGCATTCATTACCCCTTCAACATCTTTCCAAATAGTTACATTTTCTGCCTCTAATCCATAAGCGAAAATTGCTGCTGAATAATCAGAACCTTCTCTTCCTAAAGTTACAGTAAAGTTATCTTTATTTCGGCCAATAAAACCTTGTGTTACTACCAATTGCTTTTTTACTATTGGTCTTAACTTAGTTGCTATTAATTTTTCAGTTGACTCCCAATCCACTTTTCCTTCTCTATAAGTATTGTCAGTATGAATAAAATTTTGAGCATCCATCCAACGGTTTTTAATGCCAGCCTCATTTAGGTAAGCGCTCAATATCCTAGAGGAAATGATTTCTCCGTAACTCACAATTTGATCATAAACTTTATCAAAATTAGCATCAGGTACATTTTCTAATTCACATTCCAATTCAATAAAAAGATTTTCAATATCGTCATACGTATGCAATGAACTGCTTATCAAAAGACCTTTTATAATTTCGTTATGAAATATTTTTACTTGTTGGTAAATTTCATACTTCTCATCATTTTTTTCAAAATAGGCTTTTGCTAAGAGTTCTAAAGCATTGGTGCTCTTGCCCATAGCACTCACTACAACTAATAACTGTTCTTCAGCGTATGCATTCAAAACCTTACCAACGTTTCTTACCGCTTCTGCATTTTTTACAGATGCCCCACCAAATTTAAATACTTTCATGCTTTCAATTTATCTGAGTCAAATATAAATTAATTCTCGTATTGATGCAGAATTTGTGGCATAATTGAGCCTTTTTAAGCGTTGATTTCAATTTAATTTTAATATAACTGAAATTTTCATTGTTTTATTTTACCTTACAATCCTTAATATTATAAAAATTTTAACTGGTTTTTAAATTATTTAAACCGGTTTGTTTCAATATTTTCTTAATTATAAACGTTATGAAAATCTTATGAAATAGCCGATTTATATTTGTTTCATCAATCAGCCATCTTATGAAATCAACTGCGATTAAATATTTTCTGCAATCAATAATGGTAATTACCATTCTTTTGTTTGGGTCTAAACAAGTTATTGCAGACCACATTGTAGGTTCCGACGTTGCCTATACTTGCACTGGATCTCCAGGTGTTTACGAGGTTACCTTTAAACTGTACAGAGATTGCACGGGTATTCCAATGTGTGCAAATTGTCCTACTTCATTAAGTCCATCATGCCAAATTGGTTTAAGTATCAAAGGCGTTAGTGTGCCAGCTGGTTCGGGCCTGCCAGCCAGCCCTTGTGCAGGTGTTAGTTTTGGTACGCAAAGCATAACTGTGGTAACAGCTGTAAGTGGTTTTGATGTTGTTCAATTATGTGCTACAGCAAAAACCATATGTAACAATTGTGGAACAAGAACCCCAGGTACTTTTATGCCCGGAATTGAAGTTTACACTTTTAGTGGGCAAATTAACTTAAGCGCAATTCCAGCTTCTTGTTGTTTAATTAGTGTTGGTTTTCAATCTTGTTGTAGAAATACTTTTATTACCACCTTAGCCAACCCAACCAGTTTAGGTTTTTTTACTGAAGTAATTATAAATAGGTGCGCCACTCCTTGTAATTCATCGCCAACATTTACCAACGACCCTGTTGCTGTTACTTGTGCGGGCCAAGATTTTACCTATAACCTAGGTGCAATTGACCCAGATGGAGATTCATTGAGTTATGCATTTGGTCAGGCTTTGGTGAGCCAAGGTGCTGCTGCACCTTATGTTGCCCCTTATAGCCCTACTGTGCCTTTTCCATATTTAGGTGCGCCAATTCAAAGTCCACCGGCAATGGCGCCAATAGGTATTAACATTGATGCTGTTACTGGGGATATCAGGTTTAGGCCAATGGGAGCTTTTGTGGCGAACCTAATTATTGAGGTTAGACAATGGAAAACTATTGGCGGTGTGCCTACCTTAATGGGTATTACCCGAAGAGACATTCAGTTTTATAGTCAGGTTTGTCCGGCCAATAACCCACCCGTTTTTAGAACTTATGATAACAATTCTGTTTTAACATCACCTCAACCTAATTTTGCTTATTCGGTTTGTGCGGGTCAGCAATTGTGTTTTACCGTTTCGGCTTGGGA
>JBILJL010000357.1:0-2717 GCA_044377255.1 Bacteroidia bacterium | reverse complement strand
ACTTATGATTACCTTAGCAAAGAACTTCAGAAATTAGGAATTGCCTATATCCATTTGGTTGACCATTCGGCTATGGGTGCACCAGCTGTGCCAATTGAAATAAAAAAATTGATTAGAAATAATTTTAAAAATACACTGATTTTATGTGGTGGATACGATAAAGAAAGTGCGGAGGCAGATTTAGAAAGCGGTTTGGCAGATATGATAGGCTTTGGCCGACCCTTTATCAATAATCCAGATTTAGTTGCGCGCATGGAGTATAACCAAGATTTATCTCAAAGTTTAAATACAGAACTTTTTTATTCAGCCGATGAAAAAGGCTATACCGATTACCCATTTTACAAGGCGCCATTGGTGCCTGAGATTGAACAAGGTTAGTAATATCATGCTTGCGCATGGTCTAAAGTAATTGTTTGTTTATGCTGTAAGGGCGGTTTGAACCAAGGTATAGTTATAAGCAAAATATTTATAAGGCGATTAAAATACAATTTGGTAAGAAGTAAAAATGTGTGAAAAATGTAACAATTTACAATGCTTGTGTAACAATTGAAAGGAGCCAATTACTCACCTTTGGTTTGAGCAATAACCTAATAAATTAATCATGAAGAATACCAAAGAAAAAGTGGCGAAAGTTAAAAGCGCAGTTAAAAATCCTTTAATAGTAAAACTGATAGCAGCAATGAATAAAGTTTTAGCCAAAAACGAATTAAACGTATCTGGCAAAATTGAGAAAACCTTAAGGAAATCGGCCAAAAAAATAGTGAAGAGAACTGAAAAAGATTTTAAAAAATAAACCATGAAAGCAAAAATTGGAATTAGCGATGCCCACAGACAGGCAGTTGCGCATGAGTTGGCCAAATTATTGGCCGATGAAACAGTGTTGTATATAAAAACAAAAAATGCGCATTGGAATATTGAAGGTCCAGATTTTTTTGACAAGCACAAGTTTTTTGAAATTCAATTCGGACAATTAGATGAAGTAATAGATGCTGTTGCCGAGCGTATACGCAGTATTGGGCATTACGCCCCAGCAACATTGCAATCATACCTAAACTTAACACATTTAACAGAGCAATCGAGAGAAAAAAATGATAGCATTGGATTTATAAAAGAGCTGTTGAGTGACCATGAAAGTATCATCATGGTTTTGCGTGAGCACATAAAAACATTTGCCAATGACTTAAACGACATAGGCAGTAGTGATTTTATTACCGGATTGATGGAAACCCATGAAAAAATGGCCTGGTTTTTACGCTCTCATTTAAGAGATTGACATGTTTTACGAGAATTTTCAATTTTGGGGGATGCACCTTATTTGGTGGGTAATCTGGGGAGCTATTCTTATTTGGATTTATGCCACACCTTATGATATGCCTGGCCAAAAAAAAAGAGAGATACACCCATTGATGTATTAAAAAAGCGTTTTGCTTTGGGTGAGATAGATGAAAAAGAGTTCCTTGAAAAAAGAACAATTATTGAAAGATAAACCACTCATTTAAATTTTATAAGCCTATGTGTTTTTCGGCAAGTGCAAGTTTTGGAGCAGGTTTTGTACTTGCGGTTATTGGGGTAGCCACTATTAAAAAAACGCAACACCCCTCACAGTTGTTATTTGCCAGCATCCCATTAATATTTGGGGTGCAACAGATAGCAGAGGGTATATTGTGGCTTACGCTACCTAACCCAGATTATGTAAATACGCAGAAAATATTTACTTATGTGTTTTTGTTTTTTGCCCAAATTGTATGGCCCATTTGGGTGCCTATTGCAATTATGCTTTTGGAGAAAAACGCCACTAGAAAAACTATGCAAAAAGTATTTATTGGTTCAGGCCTAATTGTTGGACTTTACCTAGGATATTGCTTGTTAAACTTTGAGGTAAAAGCAATGATTATAGGTCAACATATTAAATATTCGCAATCATACCCAACATCTTTAAGAACTTTTGGCATTGTATTGTATGCAATGGCAACCATTGCTCCAGCTTTCTTTTCGCATGTGAAGTGGATGATGTTATTAGGAATAACTATTTTAATTTCCTACATAGTAACCATGATATTTTATGAACACTATATCCTATCGGTTTGGTGCTTTTTTTCTTCTATCATTGGCTTGTCTATTTATGTGGTTGTTCATGGGGGGGAAATCAAATCGTTATCCCCAGCCTTAAGGCTGGGACTTGTCTAGTCTTTTTGGTTCCCCAGCCTGTAACCTACGCTGAGGCTTTGGTAACCGAAGGGGGGGGCTTCTTCTTAAGGGCAGTCTTCGCACACATCAGAATAACCCCAACCTGAAGGTTGGGGTTGGGTGGTGGATGCCCGGATATTCTATTGTAGGATTCTTTATTGATTGCCGCCGAGGATATAATAATCCGACTTTCCTTTTCTATCTATAATAAAGGTAGATACCGATTGATAGGGAAGTGTTTTGCCTAAGGTTTGGCAAAAGAAATCATATTTTTCTTGGTTCAAAACGAAAAAACTTTGAGGTTTTTTTGTGTATGCCTTTACTAATTCTTCTTTAGAAAATTGGGTTACGTCTATGGGTTGACATCCATTTTTTAAGAGGTAAAACGGCAGGCTGGGTTGTTCTCCAAAATTATGTCCGATAAACACTTGTTTGACGCCTACATTTTTGCTAACAATAGCTGAAGCCACTTGTTTGCTGCTGCTTAAAATGGGTGTTAAAAAGGGTGCAATTAGCCATACAGTGAGTAT
>JBILJL010000356.1:0-2729 GCA_044377255.1 Bacteroidia bacterium | reverse complement strand
AATTTCGCTATCGAAGAAAGTAAACGTAAATGAATCAAACCATACTCATAACTGGCTGTACCAAAGGAATTGGCCTTGCCATAGCAGAAAAATTTGCCAAGGAAGGATTTAATATTGCCGGATGCGCAAGAAATCAATCGCAACTTGAGCAACTTTTCACCACCCTCTCTACACAATACCCAAATCAACGTTTTTTCATGGAAGTATGTGATGTTGCCAACGCAGAATTGGTAAAAGTATTTGCCAAAGAGGTACTCAAAGAATTTGGAAATGTTGATGTATTGGTAAACAATGCTGGCGTTTTTATCCCCGGAAAAATATTGGAGGAAGAAAACGGCGCATTTGAAACACAAATACAAACCAATGTAGCAAGTGCCTACCATTTAACGCGCGTTATAGGTTCAAACATGAAAAAAAATAACAAGGGGCATATTTTTAATATCTGCTCTACAGCCAGCATTACTGCTTATAAAAATGGAGGCTCCTATTGTATAAGCAAATATGCAATGCTCGGTTTGAACCAAGTTTTGCGCGAAGAATTAAAAGAAAATAAAATCAAGGTTACTGCCGTTTTACCCGGTGCAACACTAACCGATAGCTGGAAAGGCACAGATTTGCCAGAAAACAGATTCATTCCTTCTTCAGACATTGCAAAATTAATTTGGAACGCGTATGAACTTTCTGAGCACACAAATGTTGAACAAATACTAGTTAGGCCAGTTGCTGGCGATATTGGATAATTTGAATTGAAGTAATGGAAAAACCCACATTTAATAAAGAAAAACAAATGCTTTTTGTTGATAGTTTGACCCAATTTAAAAGAAGAAAAACCAATACAGTGAATATTGGCGCTTTATCTATGGGGAGTGATTTCCCAATACGCATTCAAAGCATGACCACCACCGATACCATGAATACCATGGGGTCGGTTGATCAAATCATTAGAATGATTGACGCGGGATGCGAATTGGTGCGCCTCACGGCTCCAAGTATCAATGAGGCAGAAAACCTTGCTAACATCAAAAAAGAACTAGCAAAAAGAGGCGTTTTTGTGCCCTTGGTTGCCGATATCCATTTTACCCCAAATGCGGCTGAAATGGCTGCTAGAATCGTAGAAAAAGTTAGGATCAACCCTGGCAATTATGCAGATAAAAAGAAGTTTCAGGTGCTTGAGTATTCTGCAGCCGAATATGATGCTGAAATAGAAAGAATAAGAGAAAAGTTTGTACCGCTTATTAAAATTTGCAAAGAATACGGAACTGCTCTCAGAATAGGAACCAACCACGGCAGTTTAAGTGATAGAATATTGAGCCAGTATGGTGATACCCCGCTTGGGATGGTAGAAAGCGCCATGGAATTCCTAAGAATTGCCGACGATGAAGGCTTTCATAACATAGTTCTTTCTATGAAAGCAAGCAACCCTCAAGTAATGGTTCAAGCATACCGCTTATTGGTTCAAACCATGAACCAAAACAACATGCACTATCCCTTGCACTTAGGTGTTACCGAAGCCGGTGATGGGGACGATGGAAGAATTAAATCTGCCCTTGGAATTGGAGCGCTGCTAGAAGATGGAATTGGAGATACCATTAGGGTATCCTTAACAGAAGACCCAGAATTTGAGGTGCCAGTAGCAAAAAATCTTGCAAACAGATATGTAAATCGCAATCATTCAAATGCCATACAACCTGTTTCTTCCTGGATGAACCTAAACCCTGAAAGATTTTATTCGTTTCAAAAAAGGCTTACTGCAGAAGTTTATAATTTTGGAGGAGGACAAGTTCCGAGGGTAATTGCTAATTTTTCTAAGAACGCGCCAACCATAGCAGATTTAGCGGCAATTGGCTTTCATTTCGACCCTATAAACGACAAATGGAGTATGACTGAATTGGGCGCTGATTATATTTATTTGGGAGAAAATGAAGCGGCATTTATGCTACCTGTTGGACTAAAAGCTATTTATCAGCCCAATGTCTGGAACAAAATTATTGATAAATCAAACTCATTTCCTCTATTCAACCTGCAACAATTTCAGGCTACTCAAGCTTTTTCAAACACCTTGAATTTTATTCACCTCAAAACGGATGAAATGAATGAAATTGAAAAAATTAAACCTATCCTTCATTCAGGCAAATGGGTAATAGTGCTTGAAAGCAATCATAAAAATGTGATGACAGATTTGCGCAATGCAATGGGCTTATTAATTGAACAGGAAATAAATCTGCCAATAGTTTTTGGATTAAGTTATCAGTTAGAAAAAGGAGACCTTGATAATACTATGTTATTTAGCAGCACCGACGCAGGCAGTTTGCTAATTGATGGTTTGGGGGATGGAATATTCTTTTTAGATAGCCAAGAAGACCCAAAACGATTGAATGACATTAGTTTTGGAATATTGCAAGCAGCCCGAACCAGAATTAGTAAGACCGAATACATTAGTTGTCCAAGCTGTGGCAGAACCTTGTTCGATTTACAGGAAACAACAGCTTTGATAAGAAAAAGAACCGACCACCTAAAAGGCATTAAAATAGCCATCATGGGTTGTATTGTAAATGGCCCCGGAGAAATGGCTGATGCCGATTATGGGTATGTAGGATCAGGACCAGGAAAAATTACCTTGTATAAAGGTAAAGAAGTGGTAAAAAAATCAATCAATACAGAACTTGCAGTAGATCAATTGATAGACCTTATAAGGCTTGATGGGAACTGGGTAGAGGTTTAATTAGGGT
>JBILJL010000355.1:0-2732 GCA_044377255.1 Bacteroidia bacterium | reverse complement strand
AAGAATTGCAGGAACAATTTATGGATGCCATTCATTCGGTTGAGGAACCTTATGGCATGTTAACCATTGAATTAGATAGGGTGCAGATTGTGCCCTTGTTAAACTTTTTGTACCAACACCCAGTTATTCAAATGCAGTTTTTAACCGATTTGTGTGGATTGCATTTTCCAGATAATAAAGGTAAAGAGCTGAGTGTTGTTTATCATTTGCACAGTTTCACCAAAAATATTCGCCTAAGAATTAAATGCTACATGCCTATTGAAGCGCCGCAAATTAATTCTATTACCAGTGTTTACGAGGCTTCTAATTGGCAAGAACGAGAAACCTATGATTTTTTTGGAATTGAATTTGTTGGCCATCCTAATTTGAAACGAATTTTAAATGTGGATGAAATGGATTACTTCCCAATGAGGAAAGAATACCCATTAGAAGACCAAACCAGAACAGACAAAGACGATAAATATTTTGGGAGATAGGCTAATGGAAGATAACATAACTGAATTTGATTATAAGTCGGAGTACACTACTCTAAACCTTGGACCTACGCATCCGGCTACACATGGTATTTTTCAAAATATTCTTACCATGGATGGTGAGATCATTGTTGATACCGAGCAAACTTGTGGCTATATACACCGTGCTTTTGAAAAAATTGCAGAGCACAGACCGTTTTATCAAATTACTCCTTTAACTGATCGTTTGAACTATTGCTCATCGCCAATTAATAACATGGGTTGGCACATGACAGTTGAAAAACTTTTGGGTGTTGATATGCCTAAAAGAGTAGATTACATGAGGGTTATTATCATGGAATTGGCGCGGATAGCAGATCATTTAATTTGTAATTCTGTAATTGGTGTGGATGTTGGAGCCCTTACAGGTTTTACTTATGTGTTTCAATGGCGCGAAAAAATTTACGATATTTTTGAAGAAGTTTGCGGTGCCCGCTTAACCACTAATATCGGACGAATAGGAGGTATGGAACGTGATTTCTCGCCTGCTTGTATCAAAAAAATCAGGGAGTTTTTACAAGAATTTCCCAGAATCTTAAGAGAGTTTACCAACCTCTTAGAAAGAAATAGGATTTTTATGGACAGAACTGTTGGAGTAGGGGCTATAAGTACCGAAAGAGCTCTAAAATACGGACTAACGGGTCCAAACCTTAGAGCAACTGGTTTAGATTATGATGTAAGGTTAATGTCGCCCTATAGTAGTTACAATGATTTTGATTTTGTGATTCCTGTTGGTATCAATGGCGATACTTACGATAGATTTATGGTGCGCCAACAAGAAATGTGGGAAAGCCATAAAATCATCACCCAAGCATTAGAAAATTTGCCTGAAGGTAAATTCTTTGCTGAGGTTCCTGAGTTTTATTTGCCTCCAAAAGAAGAAGTTTACAACAAAATGGAAGCCTTGATTTGGCATTTCAAAATTGTAATGGGTGAAGCCGACGTGCCAGTAGGAGAGGTGTATCACAGTGTGGAAGGTGGAAATGGCGAACTTGGTTTTTACCTAGTAAGCGATGGCGGAAGAGCTGCTTACCGTTTACATTTCCGTCGCCCTAGTTTCATTTATTACCAAGCCTACCCAGAAATGATCAAAGGCTCAACCTTAAGTGATGCCATTGTAACCATGAGTAGCATGAACGTAATTGCTGGCGAACTAGATGCATAGAAGTTTATAGTCGATAGACCATAGACCATAGCAAAAAACCAAAGACTAACGACCAAAGACTAACGACCAAAGACCAAAGACTAAAAGAAATGAGTGATATTAAATTTAGTGAAGATACCTTAGCAGTGGCCAATAAAATAATTGCCCGTTATCCAGAAGGAAAGCAGAAGTCTGCCTTGATTCCTTTATTGCATTTGGCTCAAGCCGAATTCGATGGTTGGTTGAGTCCGGCTGCAATGGATTATGTAGCTTCTTTGTTAAATATTCAATCTATTGAAGCTTATGAAGTGGCTTCATTTTATTCTATGTTCAACCTAAATCCAGTTGGCAAATGTTTGATAGAGGTTTGTAGAACCAGTTCTTGCTGGTTAAGAGGTGCCAATGAAATTATAGAACACATAGAAAATAAATATGGTATCAAAGAAGGTGAAACAACTGCAGATGGCATGTTTACCTTAAAAACTGTGGAATGTTTAGGTAGTTGCGGTACTGCACCCATGATGATGGTTGGTGCGCAGTTTCATGAAAACCTTACCTATGAAAAGGTAGATAGCATTTTGGAGAATTGCCAAAGCAACAATAAGAGAAAAACGTATTTAGACAAAGTGGTGATCAATCAATATTAATCGAATGGGTAAGAAGATATTATTAGCACATGATCATGTTCCCGGAATTCAGGGATATGAGGTATATCGCCAAAATGGTGGTTATGCTTCTGTAGAAAAAGCCATTAAAACCATGAGTGCTGAGGCATTGGTGGAAGAGGTTAAAAAATCTGGATTAAGAGGTCGTGGTGGTGCGGGTTTCCCTACAGGAATGAAGTGGAGCTTTTTGGCCAAACCAGAAGGTGTTGCCAGGTACCTAGTTTGCAATGCAGATGAGAGCGAGCCTGGTACTTTCAAAGACAGGTATTTGATGTCGCGTATTCCGCATATTTTAGTGGAGGGAATGATCACTTCGAGTTTTGCCTTAGGTGTAAATACCGCTTACATATATATCAGAGGTGAGTATTATTATATCGTGAGTATCCTAGAAAAAGCCATTGAGGAAGCTTA
>JBILJL010000060.1:0-10258 GCA_044377255.1 Bacteroidia bacterium | reverse complement strand
TATTAAATAGTAATTTGCAAGTAGCTAGAGGCCAGAAGCTAGGTGCCAGGTACTTAAAATAAACAATGGACACAAATCTGCCAATGGCTAAAAGCCAAAAGCTAACAGCCATTCTCGATCTTGGCACCAACACCTTTCATTTGTTGATTG
The DNA here is from genome assembly GCA_044377255.1 of Bacteroidia bacterium. Classification (GTDB taxonomy): domain Bacteria; phylum Bacteroidota; class Bacteroidia; order UKL13-3; family UKL13-3; genus B1. Next base: position 10,108 of record JBILJL010000060.1, on the reverse strand, counting down.
CTGAGGTTCAGGAAAGTGAAATAAAGGAGCATTATCAAAAACAAATTCCTGTGAAGATTGGTGCAGGTGGTATCAATAGCGGAGTGATTGCGCCAGATGCTTATTTGCGGGGCATGGAGGCTTTGGCTCAATTTCATGAAATCATTTCTCAATATTCTATAGCGTCTATTGTTGCTACCGGTACCTCTGCTATTAGAAATGCCAAAAATGGGGCTGCCTTTTTAGCAGAAGCCAGAGAACGATTTGGGTTTATCATTGAAAGTATCAGCGGCGATTTGGAAGCCGAGCTAATATATAAAGGTGTGGGTTTATCTTTTAATTTTCCGGAAGAAGCAGTTCTGGTAATGGATATAGGCGGCGGCAGTGTTGAGTTTATCATTGGTAAAAAAGACAAAATACTTTGGAAACAGAGTTTTGAAATTGGGGCGGCTAGGTTATTGGAGAGATTTCGTCCGTCAAATCCAATCTTGGAATCGGAAATAGCCGAGATAAGGCAATATTTACAAGAAATGCTAAAACCCCTAACCAAGGCCTTGGTTCAAACCGAACAAAAAGAAGAAAAAGTTGATTTACTCATAGGCTCTGCGGGTAGTTTTGAAACACTATTGGATGTATTGAAATTGGATTTACACAAAACTTATACATCTATAACGCCCTTTGCCCATAAGGTTTCTAGAGAAAATGTCAATTTATTTTTCGGTTTGATCCTACACTCAACGGAAGCAGAAAGGAAAGAATTGAAAGGCCTGTTAGATTTTAGGATAGATATGATTGTGGTTGCCACCTTATTATTTAAACATGTTTTGGATACCTATTCAATAGGCAATTTGGTGGCAAGCAATTATGCATTAAAAGAAGGTTTGCTAAAAAAATAAAAAAACTTATACGTTCAAAAATACTGTTTTTACTAGTAATAAGCCCGTTGCGGAATAAATGTTGACTTATTTTCTTTCACAAAATTATTTGCTGTATTATCTTCGGAGCCATAATTAAAATTATACCTGCTATATGCAAACTTTACGTTCAAAAGCACTTGATATGGTGCAAGGTCGCAAAACGGTAACCGTTACACCACCATCTATTCGTGTATCCGATTATTTTAACATAAACGTATTTCATGATTCAGCCATGATGGAATACCTCTCAAAGGAGGCTTACAAAGCTGTTTCATCAGCAATTAAAAACGGCATCAAGATTGACCGTTCAATGGCAGATCAGGTAGCAACAGGAATGAAAAATTGGGCAATTTCTAAAGGTGTGAGTCATTATACCCATTGGTTTCAGCCATTAACTGGAGCTACTGCAGAAAAACACGATTCATTTTTTGAACCAACAGAAGACGGCAGAGCCATTGAAAAATTTGCTGGTGGGGCTTTGGTTCAACAAGAACCAGATGCATCAAGTTTTCCAAATGGCGGTATCAGAAACACCTTTGAAGCCAGAGGTTATACTGCTTGGGACCCTTCATCTCCCGCTTTTATCATGGAAGGTTTTAATGGAAAAACATTGTGTATTCCTACCATTTTTGTTTCATACACAGGTGAAGCGCTAGATTATAAAGCTCCTTTGTTAAAGGCATTGCATGCGGTTGAAAAATCGGTAGTCAATGTTTGCTCAAGTTATTTTGATAAAACTGTGAGTAAGGCTTGGGCCTCTTTGGGTATTGAGCAAGAATATTTTTTGGTTGATGAAGCCATGTGCATCGCTCGCCCAGATTTGATGCTAACTGGCAGAACATTGATTGGCATGTCGCCAGAAAAAGGTCAGCAATTAGAAGACCATTATTTTGGTTCTATTCCACCAAGAGTTTACGACTTTATGGTAGATTACGAAACCGAATGTTATAAATTAGGTATTCCATTAAAGACTCGCCACAATGAGGTAGCGCCTTCTCAATATGAATGTGCCCCAAATTTTGAGGAAGTAAATTTGGCCATAGACCATAACCAATTGTTAATGGATGTTATGGAAAAGGTTGCTATTCGCCATAAGTTTAAAGTGTTGTTGCATGAAAAACCATTTGCTGGAATTAATGGAAGTGGCAAGCACAATAACTGGAGTTTAATTACAGATACAGGCATTAATTTATTAGCACCAACGCAAAACCCATCTGAGAACTTGCAGTTTTTAACCTTCTTTGTTAATGTGATTAAAGCAGTGCATGATCACGATGATTTGTTGCGTGCTTCTATTGCGTCGGCAGGCAACGAACACAGGTTGGGAGCCAATGAAGCACCACCTGCCATTGTGAGTATTTTTATTGGCAGCCAAATGACTGAGGTTTTGGAAAGTTTGTTAAACAACAAACAAACCAAAAACACCAGCAAGGCAGCTTCAATTGATGTGAAGAAAATTCCAGAAATTTTATTAGACAATACAGACCGTAACCGTACCTCGCCGTTTGCGTTTACTGGAAATAAATTTGAGTTTAGAGCTGTGGGATCAAGCGCCAATTGTGCCAATGCCATGATTGTATTGAACACCATTATGGCAGATCAATTGAATAAATTTAAAGCTGAAACCGATGCTTTAATAAAGAAAGGTAAGAAAAAAGAGGACGCTATTTTAGAGATATTAAAAGGCTATTACAAAGCGAGTAAAAAGATTTTATTTGAAGGCAATGGCTACAGCGAAGAGTGGGTGAAAGAAGCAGCAAAACGCGGCCTAAATAATGTTAAAAATACTCCTGAAGCTTTGAACGCTTATATTAGCAAATCGAGCCAAGATTTATTTGTAAAAAATGAAATCTTTAATGTGGTAGAATTAAATGCCCGTTACGAAATTATGCAGGAGCTTTATGTGAAGAAAATTGACATTGAAGCCAAGCTTTTGGCACAATTAGCAACAAGTCATGTAATACCTGCAGGTATTGCCTACCAGCGTAATTTAGCTGAAAATGTAAAGGCAATGAAAGATGCTGGATTAAGCAAAGCTGATACCGAAATTCAAGTTAATTTGATTAAAACCTTGGCTACGCATATTAAAACGATTAGTCAGAATGTAGACAAACTTTTACTTGAGTTAAACAAGGCACATCATGCCCCAAGCACTCACAAAAGTGCGGTTGCTTTTTCTAGCAAAGTAAAACCATTGTTTGAACCAATAAGAGAAAGCAGTGATGCCTTAGAATTTTTGGTTGATGATGAGTTATGGAAACTTCCAAAATACCGCGAAATGCTATTTGTGAAATAGCTATTAGCCCCCATTTATTGGCCACTTAGGCTCCAAGAATGAATAGATTATTTAAATAAACTATGAATTTTGGAATCTAAGTGGCCTTTTATTTTATTGAAATTGAGGACTTTCTAAATAAAAATATCCTGTAATTGCACAATAAATTCATAATTTTTAAGTTTTTTTCTCAAATTATATCATTAACTAGTTAATTTTTAATAAACTTGCATTAAATACGTTCGACTCGAAAACCTTATATTCATGAATAAAAGATACTATTTACTTAATTTAATTTTAGGCATTTCCTTTTTAACAATACTCGCTGCTTGTGGTTCTAAGAAAGGTTCTATTGGCGCTGCTAGAGAGGCATACCAAAAGAAGGAGTTTTTTGTGGCTGGAGATAATTACCGCAAGGTTTATTCTAGCACCAAAAATAAGGACGAAAAAATTGAGGCAACCAATAAGGCTGCTGAATGTTATTGGCTCATGAACGACATGAAGAATGCAGAGAGCTGGTATAGAAAGGCCATTAAAGTTGATCCTAAAAATACCGATAACCAATTGCGTTTGGCAAAAACTTTGAAGAACAATCAAAAGTTTGAAGAAGCAATAGTAGAGTTTAAGAACTACCAAAAAATGACTCCAGAAAATGGAGAGGCAGTTAATCGTCAGATCAAAGGTTGTGAAAATGCATTGAAGTGGAAGAACGATAAAACACGTTATGTGGTGGAAAACGTAAAAGGTTTAAACACAAGATGGGAAGATTTTGCACCACAATGGTTCAAAAAAGACCAATTGTATTTTACATCTGATAGGGAAAAAGGTGTAAGCGGCAGTAGCATGTATGGCTGGACCGGCAATGGCTACACCGACCTATACACATCCACTTACAAGGTTGATAAGAAAAATCCAAACAATATTACTTACCAAGCTCCTGTTTTAGTTGACAAAGAGCATTTGAACGGCAAATTAAATGATGGAGCCATTGCTTTTGATTCTAGATTTGCAACAGCTTATGTTACACGTTGCAATTATGATAATAATTTAAAAGGTAAAAGTTGCCGCATTTACCAATCCAACTTAACAGGCACAGAATGGTCTGACCCAGAACCTGTAGCATTTAGTTCAGATTCATTTAATTGTGGTCAGCCTTCCCTAACCAAGGACGGACAAATTATGTACTTTAGCTCTGATATGCCCGGGGGATTAGGAGGTAAAGATATTTGGTTTGCTACTTTTAGTAAGCGTAGCAAAACATGGGGTGATCCTGTAAATCTTGGCCCAATTGTGAATACAGAAGATGATGAGATGTTCCCAACTATTTTGGAAGATGGCAGTTTATATTTTGCCTCCAATGGTCATGTTGGACTAGGTGGTACCGATATTTTTGCTACCAAAGGAAGTGGAATAGATTGGAGTGATCCTATTAATATGAAATCGCCAATCAACTCTCATGGTGATGATTTTGCCATGATTTTGACAAAAGACAAAGAAAGTGGCTATTTTAGTAGCAACCGTGATGGTGGAAAAGGACAAGATGATATTTACCGTTTTAGCATGACGCCATTGGTATTTACCTTGAGCGGTGTGGTTAGAAATGGCAAAACAAAAGCCATCATGCCAAATGCTACTATTACTTTAACCAGTAGCAATGATACTGGAAAAGTAATTTTAAAAACCGACCAAGTAGGTTCGTACAAAGTTACCTTGAAAAATAGAACAGATTATGAATTATTTGCCTCGCGCCAGATGTTTTATGATAGTAAGTTAGAGGAAAAAACCACCAAAGGTTTAGAGCAATCAGCAGATTTGATCCAAGATTTTGAATTGAACTCTTTGGGATTGGAAACCTTTACGCTTAGAGGAATTTTATACGACTTAGACAAAGCAAATATCCGTCCTGATGCTGCAAAAGTATTAGACTCATTGATTTTAGTATTGAATAAATATCCAACTTTAAAAATAGAATTAGGTTCACATACAGATTGTAGAGCAGATTCATTGTATAACATCAACCTTTCACAAAGGCGTGCCGACTCTGCAGTTGCTTACTTAGTAAGAAACGGTATTGACACCATGCGTTTGGTTTCAAAAGGTTATGGTGAAAACATGCTTGAAGTAACAGAATGTGCTTGTGAAGGTCCGAATGAAAGAGAGCAAGGATTAAAATGTACCGAAGCACAACACCAATTGAACAGAAGAACAACTGTAAAAGTATTAGATATTTATTGGGAAAAACCTAAGCCAAAACCAACAGCACCAGTTGCACCGGCACCAAGGGGAACACCAAGGCCTCCGGCAGGAAGACCAGCTCCGGCGCCAACAACTGCGCCGGCTCCAAGGAGATAACCCCCATTCGACCTATTCGACAGGCTCAGGGTGACGTTGTGGGCTCAGGGTGACGCTCCGTTCGGCACCCATTCGACAGGCTCAGGGTGACGTGGCGACTTAAGGGTAGTTGGAAGAAAAAAATTGCAGCGGCACAAAGTGGCACGGAAATAAATCGTGAACTTTGTGCCTTTGTTGCTTTGTAGCCAACTTAATATGTGCTATTTTTGACTAAAGTTGAGCTCAGCACCTTAAAATGAAATTCTTAAAAATTATCACAGTTTATTTATTAATGATTGTGTCAAATGTTTTATTGGCACAAGAGCAACAAGTAAAGCCTTACCAACTCGAATTGGATAGAGCTGATATGGCTTTTCTTTCGAGGAAATACAACACAGCCGCGCAACTATATCAAAAGGTATATCCAAAAATAAGGGAGGAGGAAGAAAAGCAAAAGGTACTTTTTAAAATTGCCGAAAGCTATAGAAACAGCAACAATTTTAAGCAAGCTTTGAAATGGTTTGAAGATGTGTTGAACAGCAAATATCCAGACCCTAAAATTTTATACAGCTATGGACAATTGCTAAAAAACTTTGAACGCTATGATGAGGCAGGAAGAGCTTTTTATGATTATAGTTTTGAAGTACCAGAGGACATTAATGGCAAGATAGCCCAGCAATCATGTGCTGTTTCGGCAGAATGGAAAGCCAATCCGTTGAAGTTTAAGATTGAAAATGTAGGCAATTTAAACACTGATCAAAGTGATTACTCGCCCTTTTATTCGAATGGAAAAATAGTTTTTACCTCAACTAGGAAAGAGGCACAGGGAAGTGAAATTTTTGAGTGGACTGGCCAGAAATATTCCGATTTATTTGAAAGCACCTTTAGTGGAAAAACATACGGCAAACCTGTTGCCCTTAAATCACTCAATACAAATTACAATGAAGGTGTGGCATGGCTAGATAGCACAAGCAGCAGTGTTTATTTTACCCAATGTAATGGTCAGGATGGAAAAGGAATAAACTGCAAAATATATGCAAGCTATTTTCAAAACGGCTCTTGGATCGAACCAAAACCATTGCCATTTAATAGCGATAGTTTTAGTTGCGGGCATCCAACATTTACTGAAGATGGCAAGCGAATGTATTTTAGTAGTGACATGCCAGGAGGATTTGGGAAAAAAGACCTTTGGTATATGACTTATGATATGGTGAAAAACTCTTGGGGAAGTCCAATAAATCTTGGTGCTGGGGTAAATAGCCATGAAGATGAAATGTTTCCTTTTGTGAATTCGAACCAAGAAATTTATTACGCTTCGAAAGGTAAAACTGGCATGGGCGGCTTTGATTTATTTAAAACCAAAGACAGCGCGAGCACGTTTAAAAATGCAGAAAATTTACGCTACCCCATCAACTCTGGAGGCGATGATTTCAGTATTTCTTTCATACCAGAAAGCAAGCGAAGCAATGATGGACCTTATGCCTTTTTTACTTCGAACCGTGAAGGAGGATTGGGAGATGATGACATCTATAGTGTTGCCATTAAACCATTGGTGGTATTGCTAAAAGGAATAGTTTTTGAAAGTGAATCTGGCAATCCAATTACTGGTGCAAGTGTAAAGGCAATGAGTGCATTAAACAAGGCATTGGCTGAACCAAAAAGCAATGACAAAGGGTTGTTTACAATAGATTTGCCCTTGAATGAATTGATTGCCCTGAATGCGAGTAAAGAAAAGTACCTAAACGGTGCGAGTATAATTATTGATACCAGAAATATTTCCAAAGACACCACCATTGAGGTAAGAATTCCCATGAATTTGGTTCCTGCAGAAGACATTGAAATTACCCTACAAGGAATTTATTATGATTTGGATAAATGGGAGTTAAGGGCTGAGGCTAAAGTAGTTCTTGATTCACTTTCGGGTATTTTAAAAAACAACCCAACTTTGGTGATAGAGCTGGCTTCACATACTGATAGTAGGGCTCCGGCCGACTATAATTTAGAGCTTTCTAAGAAGAGGGCACAAAGTTGCGTAACCTACCTCATACAGAAAGGAATTGCCAAAGACCGCATGTTACCAGTAGGTTATGGAGAAACAAAATTAGTGAACGATTGCACAGATGATGTGGATTGCGCAGAAGAGGAGCACCAGCAAAACAGGCGAACTACTGTGAGGGTAATAAAAACCGACTACAAGCCAAAACGGTAAAACCCTGATAAAAACACAAATTGAAGTGGCGGTTCTGTTCAAATTTGCTATTTTTGCCAAATATATGAGCTCAGACAAATACATGAAACGTGGCGTTTCTTCTCAGAAGGAAGACGTACATGCAGCCATTAAAAATATAGATAAAGGATTATTTCCACAAGCATTTTGTAAAATTGTCCCTGATTATTTAGGAAGAGATGAAAATTATTGTAATGTAATGCACGCTGATGGTGCAGGAACAAAATCATCTTTGGCCTATTTGTATTGGAAAGAAACAGGTGATTTGAGCGTTTGGAAAGGCATTGCCCAAGATGCCATTGTGATGAATTTAAACGACCTGTTGTGCGCAGGTATTTATGATAATATTACTATCTCCTCTACTATTGGCAGAAATAAAAATTTAATACCTGCTGAGGTTATTAAAACAATTATTGAAGGCACAGAAGAGTTCATTGAAATGCTTCGTGGCCATGGTATAAATATCTTCTCAACAGGCGGCGAAACTGCTGATGTAGGCGATTTGGTTCGAACCATTATAGTAGATTCAACAGTAACTGCAAGAGCCAAAAAGAACACCATCATTTCTAATCACAATATTAAATCAGGTGATGTAATTGTTGGATTTGCTTCATACGGACAAGCAACCTATGAAAAGCAATACAATGGTGGCATGGGCAGCAATGGCCTTACCATGGCAAGGCATGATGTATTGAGCAGCTTTTATAAAATATTCAAAGAAAGCTACGACCCACTGGTACCAGATGATTTGGTTTATACAGGTGGTTTAAAACTCACCGATCAATTACCCAATCATCCGCTAAATGTTGGCAAAATGATACTCTCTCCTACCCGTACTTTTAGTCCAATGATTAAAGCCATATTCGATGAATATTTTGATAAAATTCATGGCATGGTTCATTGCACTGGTGGTGGCCAAACCAAGATATTGCACTTTATAACAGAACACAAAATTATTAAAGACAATTTGTTTGCCACACCACCCTTATTTGAAATGATTCAATCGCAATCTGGCTCAGAGTGGCAGGAGATGTATAAGGTATTTAACATGGGCAATTTGCTTGAGTTTTATACAGATGAAACCACAGCTTCGCACCTCATTAGCATAGCCCGCATTTACGGCATTGATGCTAAGATTATTGGTAGGGTTGAACCTAGTGAGAAGAAAAGTCTTATGGTTCAGAGCCTTAAAGGAAATTTTGAATATCAATAATAATATTGTCATGTGTGTATATTGCATAAATAATTTAGTCTAAAAAAATTATGAAAATTCTCGTTACTGGTGGCGCAGGTTATATAGGCTCACATACTATAGTTGAATTGGTTAAAGCAGGATACGATGTAGTTGCCATTGATAATTTTGATAACTCCTACCCTAGTGTTTTAGAAAGTTTAAAGGAAATTACCGGTAAAGAAATTGACTTTGCAGAGGTTGATATTAGAGATAAATCTGCCCTTAAAACCTTTGTTAAAAATACGTCTGGAATAAATGCAGTTATTCATTTTGCAGCAAATAAAGCAGTGGGTGAGAGCGTGGCTTTGCCGCTTAAATATTATGAAAACAATGTAGGTGGAACGGTTAACTTGCTAGAGGCAATGCAAGAAGCAGGCATCAAACAAATTGTGTTTTCATCATCATGTACTGTTTATGGAGAGGCCACTCCACCAGTAGATGAGAATGCACCCATACCAGTTGCGCAAAGTCCTTATGGCAATACCAAACAAATTTGTGAAGAAATATTAATAGATCAATCTAAAGCAACAGATTTAACAGTTGTTGCCTTGCGATACTTTAACCCAGTAGGCGCGCATGAGAGCGCATTGATAGGTGAATTACCTATTGGCGTTCCAAATAATTTGGTTCCATTTATTACCCAAACTGCTATAGGCAAAAGGGAAGTATTAACTGTTTTTGGAGATGATTATCCAACCAAAGATGGTACCTGTATCAGAGATTACATACATGTGGTAGATTTAGCTTTGGCGCATGTTGCTGCTATAGATTATTTGGCTAAACAAAAGAACGAAGAAGCCTTCTCAGTATTTAATTTAGGAACAGGTGAAGGTAATTCGGTTTTGGAGGCTATTCAATCTTTTGAGAAGGTAAGCGGTGTAAAGTTAAATTACAAAATTGGTCCAAGGCGCACTGGCGATGTGGTAAAAGTATACGCCTCTTGCGAAAAAGCGTTAAAAGTACTAGGCTGGAAAACCGAAAGAAACTTGGAAGATTGCATGCGAAGCTCTTGGAAATGGGAACAAGCATTGGCAACAAAGGAAAGACCATAGACCATGGTCCATAGTTGATAGTAAAAAGTAATGAAGAAATGTTACCAACGACTGAAGACAAAAGACAAAAGACTAAAGACAAAAGACAATGAA
>JBILJL010000354.1:0-2739 GCA_044377255.1 Bacteroidia bacterium | reverse complement strand
GTAGAAATGTGTTTCTAGGCTAAAGGTAACTTTAAATAAAAATCAAATTTGAAATTCAAAAATTAACTATATTTTTGAATTGAACTAAAGGAGGGGTAAGCACAAGGTCCTCACCCGTTCCAAAATACACCTTATTTCCAATACAAAAAGAAATTACATTCTCTCTATTTATTTTGTCAAAATCTGACAGAAGTTGCCAGGTACTATCCGCGGCATTGAAATAAATAAGGTTATTATCAAAAGCACCAAGCCCAATATGTGGAATGCTGTCCAAAACAAAGGAAAATGCGCCATAAAATAAATTTTTCCCAATGTCTGGCAATTGAATCCAAGTATCGCTTTCAGGATGATATTCCCAAAAATCGGCCTTATTGAGTCCTGCACCCCTTCCAGTTGCAACGTATCCTTTTTGGTTTTGGGAATAAGCCACAGCTTGCATTCTTCCGGGTCCGGGGAAGTTCCGTTTTTTAAGCCAGGTATTGCTATCTATATTGTATTCCCAAAAATCATTCAAAAAGGGCGTAGCAGAAGAATTGGCACCACCTGTTCCTACATAAATTTTATTTTTAATAACAAAAGCAATTGCCCAATATCTTGCACCATTGGGCATGTCTTGCAATTTTTGCCAGGTATCGCTAACGGCATCATATTGCCAAAAATCGCCTTTCGATCCTATAGGATGGTTTTCACCTAAACCATAATAAGCCTTTGAACCCGAAGTTACACAAATGGCTCCCCATCTTGCCGCTCCGGGGAAGTTGGCCTTTTGAATCCATTGGTCACTATCTGGATTGTATCTCCAGAAGTCATTTAACCAGCCAGAATTGGATCGCCCTCCAATTAAATACCCATACTTGTCAATTGAAAATCCAGAAGCCGAATTCCTTAATGTTCCCGGAAAATATGCCTTTCGGGTCAATCCTTGCTGCGCATAGAGTGTTGGTAAAATCATCAGACTATAGAGTATGTATAATATGTATTTAATAGATATTCGCATAGCTTGTAAATTATGTTCGGTTTATCAAACAATTTGGGTTTGAATCAATTGGAAATGATCTTCTTCCTCAATTATCATTTGCAACACCCTAATTATTACACTAAGATACTAATTTATTCTACAAATTTACAATACGACTGGTTTTTAAATTTGACAATAAGGTACAGGTAGGTATCCACTTTGGTTCTGGGTTAAAATCTACATTTCAAAAGTATTGAGGATACTGAGCTTAATTGTATGTCTCTAAATATTTATTTTTGAATGTGAAAATAGTCCTATATTAATACATTCGGTTTCCTATATTAGACATCCTAACATGAAGTCTTTGCATTGTGGTAAACTAAATTTTATTAAACTATTTTTTACTGAATAAATATTCAAAGACTTAATCAAACTCTTATTTTAGCTTAAAATCATTAATACAACAAGATTATGTCACTTATTTACGAATTCAATATTGCCCCAAATGGCTCAGATGACACCGCTGCTATTCAATTGATAGCCTCGATGTTTATTTTGATAGCTGATTATGGATTTTGATGGCGCTTTCTGAATGCCTAGGTGTTTTAAATTACCTGTTGCAGCGTGCAAGCCATTACTAATATCCCGAACAGATTGACTCTTTGCAAATTAACAAAAAAACATTGAAACCAAATAGGTCCAACTGTTAAAACCCTTGCTATGCTTGTCGGTTCCAAAACGCTTAACCAGTTTGCCAAAATTTGAACGGTCTAATTTTGAAATAATTTGAGAAAACAATGTTAAATTTACCTTCTGGAAGAGAGTTAAGTTTTTGTTGCACCTCAAAGGTAACTCTGAGAAAAAAACTTCCCTTCCTTTTTTTTAACGTTTAGGACGCTATTGTTTTAATATTATTAATTTGAACTTTAAATTAACCTCACAATTTATACCTACAGGAGACCAACCTCTAGCTATAAAAAGCTTAACCGAAGGTATCCTAAGAGGAGATAGGGCTCAAGTATTACTTGGGGTAACTGGTTCGGGAAAAACCTTTACTATGGCCAATGTTATTGCTCAAGTGCAAAAACCAACTTTGATTGTTAGTCATAACAAAACTTTGGTTGCGCAACTATATGGAGAATTTCAACAATTTTTTCCGCAAAATTCTATTGAGTACTTTGTATCTTATTACGACTATTACCAACCTGAAGCATTTATCCCTTCTAGTAATACCTATATTGAAAAAGATTTAGCCATCAATCAAGAGATTGAAAAACTCCGCTTAAAAACAATTTCATCTTTGTTAAGTGGCCGAAGAGATGTTATTGTCTTAGCTTCTGTGAGCTGCATATATGGTGCAGGTAATCCTACCGATTATGAAAATAGCATTATCCGTTTGAGCATTGGAGCCAAACTTTCTAGAAATACTTTATTGTATGCATTAGTAGATTCACTTTATAGCCGAACTACAGCAGATTTTCAAAGGGGTAACTTCAGAGTTAAAGGAGATATTGTAGATGTATTTCCTGCTTATGCCGATACCGCTTTTAGAATTTCCTTCTTTGGCGATGAGGTAGAAGAGCTAATTATAATTGACCCTATTAGTGGAAAAAAGCAAGAGTCGGCAAGCCACATTGCAATATTCCCAGCCAACATTTATGTGACCCCAAAAGAACAATTGCAAGAAGCCATTCATGCCATACAAGACGACCTCATTTTACAACTGGATTATTTTAAATCTATAGGCAAACACCTTGAGGCAAAAAGGCTAGAGGAGCGAA
>JBILJL010000059.1:0-10323 GCA_044377255.1 Bacteroidia bacterium | reverse complement strand
TTTTCCAAATTGACCGGTAAAATCTTCATGGTGTACATGAAGCCAATCATATAAACTTAGCTTTCCATCAAGCACTTCATCATCATAAACAACTTCATAAGGAATCTCTGCATAGGTAAGCACCAATGTAACTGCATCGTCCCAGGGTTGTTTTGTTTTAGGAGAATATACGGCAATTTTTGGAGCCTTTAGTAAACGCACCATTTCTTTGTTTACCTCGGGAGCTGCTATTTCCATTAGTATTTCTGTAACCTGCCCCTCACTTATAATGTCATAAGTAACCCCTCTTATCTTACATTCTTTTTCGAGCAATTCATTGTAAATAAACATAAAGCTACCACCTTTGTAATTGAGCAGCCAATTTACTTCAAGGTCTTTTTTAAGTACCCAATAAGATACTCCATAAGCCTTTAAGTGGTTCTTTTGTTCCTCATCCATTGGTATCAGTATGCGGGTACAAAAGGCTCTGTTTGAACCTAAAATTAATGCAAATAAAAATAAAAGCTTTTTCATCTTTGAATTACAAATAACGTAAAAAACTTAAGATTTATTTTGTAAAATACTTTCACTTAAAAGTTTGTAAATGCTTAATAAGCTTGGGTGATGAGCTAATAGTTCTTGGTGTTTTTGGAGGGTCCCTAAATCATTTCTTAAAGCAGGCCCAGTTTGCGCCAAGCTTGGACTTAACATTTCAAGTTTTGAAACAGTTTCATGTATTAAGGGTTTAAGAATCTCGAAGGGCAAGTCATTTTCTTCTAAGAATTTTTGTGCCAATACAAATAAATGGTTGGTGAAATTATTAACTAAAACAGCAGATAGGTGTAATTGTTGCCTTTGAATTTTACTTACAAAAATTGCATTAGCGCCAATTTTATCAGAAAGAAACTCCAAAATCCTCAAATCGTTGGCATCATTTGATTCAATGCAAATGGGGTTATTAGAAAAATTAGCATAATAATTATTGCTAAAAGTTTGAATAGGCCAAAAAACACCTGTTTGCTTGTGCTTATTCAATACCGTTATTGATTCCATTCCAGAGCAATGCACCACAATTCCTTTCACCTCTATTTGATTAGAAACCTCCTCAATAGCTTGGTCAGAAACAGCAAGAATATAAACGTCGCAATCGGCTGGAATGTCAGCCAAATCAGCTATACAAGGAATCTTAAACAATGTTGAGAATTCTTTGGCATGACTCAAAGTTTTTGAATAAACACCCTTTAATTCAATACCATTTTTTTTAAATGCATTGGCTAAATTTTTGGCCAATCTTCCAGTACCAATTATAAAAACACTAAACACAGTTGCTTCCTTTCATTTAATTCAAACATAAATAAAATATAAATCAAGTTTCATTTAAAAGAAAGATTAAAAATTTGATGTATTTGATTTTTATTTTCTCATTAAATCGATTTTTTAACAGCTTAGTAATTACAAATATGAAAAAACTACTACTTTTATCCTGTTTAGTTATTGGTCTTGGCCAAATGTTAAGGGCTCAAACTGTTAACCACAAATGGGCTTTGGGGCTTAATTTTGGAATTATAGAATATTATGGAGATCTAGGGAATGGTTTTTAAAAATTTGACTTAGGATCAAATAGAATTTATACAAACAATAAAATCACAACTACTAATAGCAAACCTGGTTATGTGGGATTAAATGCTTCGAGGTATTTAAATACCTGTTTTGACTTGAACATGTCATTACTAAGAGGGGAAGAAGGATACTTTAGAAATATAGATTATTTTTATAACTCAAAATTTTCTTATGCAGATGTTACTGCTTGTTGGAAATTTATGGCAAAGGATAATGCTAAATTTACGCCTTATTTTATGACTGGAATTGGAACCAGGTACACAGATTACAATAGTGGAAATGACTTTAGTAAAGATGGAACTCTAGATTTGGTGATTCCTCTTGGAATTGGTTTGAATATAAAATGTGAGGAAAGATTTTATATCAATATTCAATCTTATTATGGTTGGACGAATGGCGACAAGGTAGAAAGTTCAACAAAATACACCAGATTTTCTTATGATCAGTTATGGCATCATTCTGTAGGCGTAAGTTTTTTATTGGGTAAATAAAAAACTGAAAATATTGAGGTAATAGATGAGCTAGAACTCTTTATTTAGGGATGGTTGCCAAGGTACAATATTAATCATCTCAAAATTATTTGCTCTTGTGTTAAAGCATAACCAGTAAATGAGCCAATGGCACCGGTAACATTAGATTTTACTGATACGGGTGTTGCAAATGGTCCGCCGTTATTGGCTGCATTTCTAAACGAATCCCAAAAGAGGTATTCTGGCCGCCCTATTTGTGAAAGATAAATATTTACGGTATCGCCATATTTAAATGGATTGAGCATTAAAAATGGTCGAGGTTGGTTATTGATTAAGGCATCATCAAAAGAATAGAATCTATCGCCATAACCCCAACCAGAAAGAAAAGGAATAAATCCTCTTTTAAGCACCACTCTATAATTATTCTGTTCTGGGCCATCTTGCCATTGAAGGTAAAAATATGCGTTGGTATCTTTATTATTTGGTTCGAACCAATAATGCATGCTGTCTATTACTACTGGTTTTGGAATAAAGGTTTTACTAGTAATTTTTCTACCATCTACTAGCTCAACATCAAGCTTGTAGGGCGTTTCAACCTTTCCAGTAAATAATGGATTCACATAAATGCCAGGGAAAAGAGAATCCACTAAATCAAAAAATTGGGTTTGATTAGCAATATTATAAATGGTATCGTTTCCTACAATGTTTCCTTCTGTTATAAAAACTTTGGCATTTCGCACAGCTAAAAGGCTCAAACTGGGGTTGAAATAATCCATGGTTTTTGATAAAATAACATAGTTCAATGTGGACGAAAGTTGATTGATGGATGCCTCTACCACTAACTCCTCTTTTGAAGCAGGTATATTAATTTTAATTTCTTTCTCACAAGCTGCCAATTGTAGGGTTGCTATAAAAAGAATCACATATTTAATTATTGCTTTTCTCATGAATTTAGAATTTAAAATTCCATTGAACAGATGGAACAATTGGAAACAAATAAACCATGTATGCTTTTACGGTTTGGCTTTTTATATCGGGTAAAAAATAAATGAAATAAGGATTCGCTCTATTATAAACATTGTAAATACTAAAATTCCAAGAGCTCTCAAATTTCTTAGTTTGAATTTGATTATACGTAAATGACAAGTCGGCACGGTGGTAAGCTGGTAACCTAAAAGAATTAACCGATGAATACTTATCTATGAAAATATAATCTGGCTCACCAGTAACTGGATCTATGCCATATCTATAGGCATATCTTGAATCTGGCAAGGTTGTCGCATTGCCCGTTCCATAAACGAATACAACATTCCCAGCCCATTTCTTGTTAATTTGAAAGCTGATTAAAACTGACATATCATGTGTTCTATCATACCTAAAATAAAAGGGTTTGCCTTCATTTAATTCATCAAACTGTCTGGTACTTTTGCTCCAAGTATAGCCTACCCAACCTGTAAATTTACCTGTTTTCTTTTTTAGAAATAACTCCAAGCCATAACTTGTTCCTTGTCCAAAAACCATTTCATTTTCTAAATTTTGATTAAAAAACAAGGAAGCACCTGGCTTAAACTCAATTTGATTTCTCATGGGCTTATAGTATGCTTCCGCCGAAGTTTCATAAGCATTCTCTCTAAAGTTTCTAAAATAACCAATAGCATATTGCCTTGCCATCTGAGGTTTTACTAACTTACTACTTGGTACCCATAAATCAACAGGAAATTGAGCCCCAGATGTGGTTGCTAGGTGCAAGAATTGATAGGTTTGTGTGTAGGATGCCTTGATACTAGAATTTTCATTGATGAGGTAATTACAATTAAATCTTGGCTCTAACCTCGGGTAAAAGGCAATGGTTTCGTTTCGTCCGTATGAGAAAGACTTTCCATTAGGCAGTTGGGTATCGTTATCATATTCTTTCTGGGTGTAGGGCCCAACCAATTGAAAGGCAACCAACCTCAAACCATAATTAACAGACCACCTATTATTGATTTTCCATTCATCTAATGCGTAAGCAGCATATTCATGTGCGTATTGTTTATTAATGGTCTCAGTAATTTTGGCTGAACCAATATTTCCAGCTAAAATACCAGGTTGAAAGGTATGGAAGGTGTAATTGAAGCCAAATTTAATTTGATGTTTGTCGTTAGGGTAATAGGTAAAATCATTTTTAAGATTCCAGTCCAACAGGTTGCTTCTTACATTGAAACCTCCTGCGCCAAACTTAAAATCATTGAACAATTCGTACCTATTAAAAATGATACTGGTATTGCTAAAAAGTTTGGAGTTAAAAATATGGTTCCACCTCAAAGTGGCGGTACTATTGCCCCAACCAAAATTGAAATTAACTGCGCTATTGGTTCGGCTTTTGTAATCAAGGATGTCTCTTCCAAAGTAACCAGAAACATAAATTCGGTCTTTGGGACTTAGGATAAAATTTAACTTCAGGTTTACATCATAGAAGTAGTAACTATTTCCTTTGATTTCAGCTGGCAAAAAAGGCCTAGCAAAAATATCAATATAGGTTCTCCTACCAGAAACAAGAAAGCTGCTTTTTCCTTTATTTATTGGTCCTTCGGCAGATAAACGGGAGGAAATTAAACCAATACCTCCACTATATTTAAACTGCTGGTTGTTTCCTTCACGCATGTTTACGTTTAAGATAGAAGACAAACGACCACCATAATTGGCAGGCATCCCACCTTTGATAATTTCTATGTTTTTAACCGCATCAGAGTTAAAAACAGATAAGAAACCGAATAAATGGGAAGGGTTATAAACCACCGCTTCATCCATTAGGATTAAATTTTGATCAGGACCTCCACCCCTCACATAAAAACCCGTACTTGCCTCACCTCCGCTTTTTATGCCTGGCAGCAATGTTATTGCTTTTAATACATCGGGTTCGCCAAAAACAACTGGTAGTGATTTAATTTTTTCACCACTCAATTCTATTCGGCCCATTTCTGTACTTTTTACATTTCTATCATTTCTTTCTCCGGTAATTACTACCTCTCTGCTTTCTCTTTCTTTTGGCGATAAGGCAAATTGAATATTTTCATTTACCTCCTTTTTTAAAAGAATTCTTTTCGGATTATAACCCACATACGAGCATATAATTGGTGTTTTAGAATTAGAAATTGAAAGTGAAAAAAAACCATAAACATTGGTAACTGTTCCATGCAATCCATCTTCAGTTCTAATGGAAGCCCCAACAAGGGTTTCGCCAGTTAAACTATCTTTTGCATAGCCACTAATACTGGCTTTCTGGGCTAATGCAACGTTTGCAAAAGATGGAATAATGAACCCAAAACAAAATAAAATTATTCTAAAAAACATCATAAGCTATAACAATATTAACGATTCATTGTTTGTTACATTGTAAATAACTTAATTGTTCATCAAATAAACTAATGGTCTGCTGTTTTACTTTTGCTAAAAATACTCTTAAGCTTAACAGCAGGCACCCATATTTTAGAAAGAAAATACTTGAATGGCGAATCTTTCTTCACATGCCAAACTGTTGTTCTGCTTGCTTCTTTGTGGTCGTTATGGATGGTGTAAGCATAGGCTGCTATTGAGGTTCTAGCCTTACCTTCAGGAAAATTAATTGGATCATACCCATGTAAGGTGTAACTTCTGCAATGCATAATTGCTAAGCGATTAAAAGGAACATCCACTTCGGTTTTTACACCTGTTCTACCGTCTTCCAATTTCAATTCGCCACCATGTTCCTTTTTCCAATCTTTGTTGATATATAACAGTAAATTGAGGTTTCTGAACCAATTATCTTTAAGGGGATGGTAATTGAAATCGGCATGCATGTCTAAGAAGCTACCATTTCTACCTTGGTGAATTCCGCCACCATAAAAAGTAGGATCGATAAAAACATCTTCATTGGTAATATAGCTAATCAATTCGCCAAACTTTGGATTAATAAAATCTTCGTGAAGTTCCATGAATAGGCCTCCTAACTCATAATATTTGCTTTTTTCAAATTTATTTTTGGCAAAAACATAATCAGCACTTGGCGTATCAATCTCTGGAATTTGATTGTATAGTTGAGTTAATTTAGCCTCATCACAAATCTGGTCAATACCAATATGAGGGAAAGGTTGAGCATTCAAAAACTCGTTCCTAAATTTGTCTTTGTTTGCTTCTAGATATTCAAAATTTATCATGACTTTTTCATACTTAATATGTATAAAACGAGAACACCCCTCTTCCCCCATTAGGGAAAACACCTTCTATCGAAACTTGTCCGCGAGCAGATTCTAAAACTTTTATAAGATCCTCCACTTTCTCAAATTCTCTTCTATTTACAGAAGTAATAATGAACCCTTCTTGGATTCCCATTTGTGCTGCTCTTCCCTGCCTAATATTAGAAACCCTATAGCCAAAATTGATTCCGAATTTATCTTTTTCAATTTTCGAAATTGGTTGAAATTCGGCAGCTAAATTTTCAGAAACCACCGTTCCTTTTTTGAGGATTGCATTATTTCCTTCCTTATTAATGAGTTTGATGGTACTTAATTCTTCCTTTCCATTTCTTAGGTAAGCAATTGCTATTTTATCGCCAGGTCTAAGGTAAGCAATTTGTTCATCAAAATTAGCTTTACTATCAATATTTTTATCATTGATTTTTATAACTAAATCACCTTGTCTAATACCAGCAAGTTCTGCAGGCCCTTCTGGAAGCATTTTATCAACCAAAACTCCATGATTGTCTTTAATTTTTAACCTGGAGGCACTTGCAGCATCCACATCTTTTACCTCCATTCCTGTAAAGCCTCTCTGAACTTCTTTATATTCAACCAAATCTTTAACAATTTTGGCAACAATATTAACGGGGATTGCAAAACCATAACCATTATAAGATCCAGTATTGCTGGCGATTGCAGTGTTGATGCCAATTAGCTTTCCTTCTAAATTAACCAATGCACCGCCGCTATTTCCCGGATTAATGGCAGCATCAGTTTGGATAAAACTTTCTATAGGAAATTGGTTATTTACAATATTGATATTCCTTCCTTTGGCACTCACAATTCCAGCTGTTACTGTGGATGCCAAATTGAATGGATTACCTACAGCTAATACCCACTCACCTACTTCCACCTGATCAGAATTACCAAGCACAATATGTGGTAAATTTGAACCTTCAATTTTAAGTAAGGCTATGTCGGTTGATGCATCAGAGCCAATAACTGTAGCCTTAAACGACTGTTTATTGTTGTTCATAATCACTTCTATTTGATCCGCATTTTTTATAACATGCAAGTTAGTTACAATATAACCATCAGCAGTTAAAATTACACCAGATCCTGAGCTAGCAACTGGCCCTCTCCTTCCAAAGAAATCCATGCCACTCCAAAAGTCGTTGAATGGATCTTGATAAGCCCTTTGATTGGTTAATGTTTTAATAAAAACTACTGTAGGTGTAGATGCTTTAGAGGCATTGATAAAATCTAAACTTGATGCCGATGCACCTGTATAGTTCACATTTGAAAAATTAGATTGATTGAAATTTGATGTTTCTAGTACAACTTGTTTTGATTGAAATTGTGCAATTAATATGGCGCCTAACAAACCGCCAAAAAAACCTAAGCTCACAACTGCTATCTTATTCATAATTACGTTTATTTATGAAGGGCAAAAATATTAAATACTAAAAAAAATGGCCTTAGCTTATTCTGTAACGTTAATTTTAACGGTAAGCGTAACCTCAGAATTATTAGGGTCGTTGGTTATCATTTTTAAGGTTTTTGAATCTGGTCCGGCCATGTTAACCAACGAATATTGCACCTTTAACTCAGCAGATTTACCTTTAGGAATAATCTTTTGCTCCATTTCTGGGATTAAACAAGTGCAATTTCTAACAATCTTTCTAATAATTAAATCTTTCTTACCTTTATTGATGATGGTAAAAACGGCGGTTGGTATATTAAAAAGTGGCACATTTCCCAAATCAACTTCTTTAGATTTCATGATAAGTTTAGGTGCCGTTTTTAGGTCTTTTTTACTCATCATACTAAAGTCTTCTACAATATTAGCGGTAACAAAAAAGCGTTTAATTGGAAGCGAATCATCATTGGTATAGATGCGAAACTCTTGGCGAATGGGGCCATATTCAATTGGTACTTTAGGGTAATACTTTAATGGAATTCGCATCTCCGTATTGGGAGGCATATGGTCGTAGGGCCTTGTGGTTAATATATTTGAAGGAGTTTCAATTTTATAAACATAAACTTTTTTATTACCCATATTGTATAGGCCTATTTCGGTTGAATCATATCCATTGCTTTTTACGGCAGCAAAATTAAAGTTATTGGTTACAACAGCAATGTTGCCATATTGGTATTTGTAGGTTTCGGCAAAGTTGAATTTGGCAGGGTAAACATGGCCTTTTATCACCAAGTTGTGATTTGTGGGTGAGCCATCCGTTTCAACAGTAAGTGTTTTATCAAATTTGCCTTGTCTTCCATCTGGATCAAAACTTGCACGAATTATCCCTGAATCTCCAGGATTTATTGGCGTGCGAGTCCATTCTGAATGAGTACACCCACAAGAAGTTATTACATTGGTTATTTTAATAGGCCCCTTTCCATTGTTTACAAATCTGAAATCATGAAAAACCCTGCCTCCTTTTTCATTTACATTTCCAAAATCAAATCGATCATAATCAAACTGCAAGATTCCTTGGCCAACCAAAGGTATTGTTTTAGTTGCTGCTGGTTTATTCTGACCATATACACTCAAAACTGGCAAGGCTAATGCAAAAAGCACGTAAACATATTTTTTAAACATAATTATTTCTTCTCTTTAACTTATCTAGGACTGATTCTGTTGCAATATCGTTGCAACTTTAACTAATTTCAAACTTATCTGCATCTAAACCAACGGGGAAACTTTCTTTATATTTTTCCAGAGTATCAAAAGATATACATAATATTTTATTTACAGCCTCATGCTCAACCGCATATAAAAATTCTCCTTGAGGAGAAATTAAACAAGAATCTCCAGAATGATAAATATCATTGCCATCATTACCTATTCTATTTACAGCAATAACATAAGCTTGGTTTTCAATAGCCCTAGCTAAAGTTAATGCTTTCCAATGTGCAATTCTCCTTTCGGGCCAATTGGCTACAAACAACAATAAATCATAATCAAATTCTTTTGTCTTTCTAATCCAAACTGGAAAGCGCAAATCATAACAAATAAATGGAGCAATTTTCCATCCCTTATATTCAATGATCAATCTTTTGTTTCCTTTTTGGTAATGCAATTGTTCTTCACCCATCCTAAACAAATGGGCTTTATCATAAAAGTATTTATTTCCGTTTGGTTCGACCCAAACAAAGCGATTAAAATAATGGCTATTAGATTTTGCCAAATGACTGCCACATATAGCTGCACCAGTTAATTGAGCCCATTTCAATAAGTGCTCATGGGTATCATTTTCGATGGTATCCTCAAATATTTCTGGGCGCATGGTAAAACCAGTTGTAAACATTTCTGGCAATACAATTAGGTCTATTTCTACAGGTAAAGAAATTATTTGCTTATGAATGTGTTGAATGTTTGCCGTAAAATCTTCCCATACCAAAGATGTTTGGATCAAAGCGATGGATAATTCATTTTTTTTATTCATAAATTTTAAACCTAAACAAGGCTCAAAATAACAACAATTTGTTCAATTTTTTAAACTCCTATCATCACAACATTTCAAGTAGCATTTTTTCTAATTCAATCATGCCTTCTACTGCCATTTTTTGTATGTGTCGCAATTGACTATTTCTTTGAATTGGCAATGATTTGGGATCAATAATATACAATGGTTTGTGTGCAGGAAGATACCTAACTAGACCTGCCGCTGGATATACTTGAAGAGAGGTGCCAATAATCAAAAAAACGGATGCATTTTTTACCCATTCTGCTGCATGTGGAATCATAGGAACATCTTCACCAAACCATACAATATTTGGTCTCAATTGGCTACCCAATTCACACAAATCTCCTAAATATAGATCCGCTCCTTTTATGGGATAAATTAAACTGGGATTTTGTATGCTCCTACTTTCCAAAATACTTCCATGCAGGTGCATGATATTTGAGCTCCCAGCCCTTTCATGCAAATCATCTACATTTTGGGTAATAATTTGCACGTTAAAATATTCTTCTAGTTTTTTTAAGCTAAAATGTGCGTTATTAGGCATGGCATCCAAAACCGCTTTTCTCCTTAAATTGTAAAAATTCAGAA
>JBILJL010000352.1:0-2760 GCA_044377255.1 Bacteroidia bacterium | reverse complement strand
ATATTGATTATAATGGAAAAAGGTTGATCCAAAATAAGGAAGGAAGTAACTCAGATATTGATGGGGATTATGCGTATGTAAACTTTTACTTATCGGCAGCGATGGGTGTTCCTCCAGATGCCGAAGTTTATGTTTTTGGCGAGTTTACAGATTGGCGTTTACAACCTCAATATAAAATGTATTACAATAAAAGTAGACAGCGGTATGATTTGGAAGTTCCAATGAAACAAGGCAGATTTGAGTATAGTTATGCCATAAAAAACGAAGAGAAAAAACCAGATGAAACCGCCATTGAAGGGAATCATTCTGAGACAGAGAATGAATACATGGTTTTGGTTTATACGCGAAATATAAGGTTGCATTATGATGAGTTAATTGGCGCAAAATTGTTCTATAGCATTACACCTCCTTAGTTTAAGAAATAATACAGTAACCTAACAAAATTTATCAAAAATAGAAAACTTTAGACTATATAAAGCCAAATGAGGCTCATCAGGAGTATTATGAAAAAACACAGATTTTACAATTGGTTTTCAATGATTTGCTTAGGCATTTTACTTTTTTCTTGCGGAGAAAAAAAGGAGGAAATTCCAAGTGGATTTTTACTTACGGGAAAAATTGACAACGCGGCAGGTATTCAGCAAGTAAGTGTACATGAAATTACGCCAAGTGGGCTAATTCTACTAGACACTTCAAATTTGGATGTGGCAGGTAATTTTCAATTAAATGGGCATATAACAGAAAAAACTTTTTGTGTCGTAAGGTTTGCCAAAGGGGATGTGATTCTGCTATTAGATACCAATTCGCAACTTCCCTTAAATATTGATTTAAATAAAATTGAATCATACACCATTGGGCAATCCAAAGAAAATGAGGAATTGAAGCAACTTTACTTAATTAACAATAAATTTTTAAAAAGTAGTGAAGCCATCAATGAACGATTTTCTGCCTATACAGATGCTACCTTAAATAACCAAGTTCAAGAAGAAATTAGGTTAGTATTTGATAGTTTGCAAGACTCGCACAAAATTGCCATTCAAGAATATGTTGGAGCCTTAAAAAATTCTATGGTTCCCTATTTTGCTACAAGTTTTCTATTACCTGAGGCAGATTTGCGTTTTTTAAAATCCATTGATAATTCGCTTTACAGCAAATTTTCTAGCTCTAAATATGCCAACCAATTGCACCAGAAAATTGCTTTATTAGAGAAAACCGCGGAGGGAAATCCTGCACCAGATATTGTTTTAAATGACCCATTTGGCAAAAAAGTTGCACTTTCATCCTTCATTGGAAAAGTGGTATTAGTAGATTTTTGGGCCAGCTGGTGTGCACCTTGCAGAAAAGAAAACCCAAAAAATGTAGCCTTATACCAAAAGTATAAAAATTCGGGGTTTGAAATATTTGGTGTGAGTTTAGACGAAAACCGAGATGCTTGGATCAGCGCAATTAATAAAGACCAATTATTATGGACCCATGGTTCCGACCTTCAAAAATGGAACTCGCCCATTGTAAATATTTATAACATAGATGCCATTCCTTATACAGTTTTGGTAGATAAAGAAGGCAAAATAATAAGTAAAAAATTGATAGGCAAAGATTTAGAGTTGAAACTCAAGGAAATATTTGGCTACTAGGGTAAGTACTTAACTTAATTTTAACATTATCATAACATTAGGATAAGTAAAATATCCCATTATTACATAAATTATAATACAAAAATGGAAAAGGCAGGAAAAATATTGGTTGTGGATGATGAATCGGATATTATTGAGTTTATTTCTTATAATTTAAAGAAAGAAGGTTACGATGTCTTCACCGCAAGCAATGGAAAAGAAGCATTACCAATAGCTAAAAAGGTAAGGCCGGATTTAATTTTACTGGATGTTATGATGCCGATAATGGATGGCATTGAAACTTGCAAACAAATTAAGGCTGATCCAGATTTTGCCAAAACATTTGTTGTATTTTTAACTGCTAGAGCAGAGGAATACTCAGAAATTGAAGGGTTTAATGTTGGAGCTGATGATTATATTGCTAAACCTATAAAGCCAAAGGTGTTACTTACCAGGTTAAACGCTATTCTAAGGAGAAAAGAAAAGGAAATGATAGCACCTGCAATTGCAGTAAAAGATCTAATTATTGATAGAGAATCATTCATGATCATTAGAGGTGACCAAAAAATTCAATTGGCAAAAAAAGAGTTTGAATTATTATTCTTGTTAGCCACCAAACCAGGAAAAGTGTTTACCAGAGAGTATATTTTAGAAAAAGTTTGGGGAGAAGAAGTAATGGTGGTAGATAGAACCATTGACGTTCACATTAGAAAAATAAGAGAGAAGATTGGCGATGATTACATTGGCACTGTTAAGGGAGTTGGATACAGATTTGAAGTATGATTAGAAACCCCAAACCCATAGATGTTGCATTTTTAATTTCCTTAATTCTTTCAGTAATTCTTGGATTGGTTTCATTTTTAATTGGTGAATGGGAATTCATCAATTCGGTTATCATATTCACGCTATGCTTTGGATTATCCTTCTTTTTATTCTTTTATACCTTGGAGTTCTTTATTTATAGAAAAATAAAGCTCATTTATAAAACGATACATAGCCTAAAAACTCAAAAGTACGATGCTGTATTGGGCAATTTTGATTGGGATAAGGATCCAATTACCGAAATGAACAAAGAGGTAATTAAATGGGCCAGAGACAACAAAATTGAAATTGAGCAACTTAAGAAACTGGCAGATTTTAGGAAGGA
>JBILJL010000353.1:0-2760 GCA_044377255.1 Bacteroidia bacterium | reverse complement strand
AGTTATTACCCAAAGTGATTTTATTACCTTTCATATTCCTTTCAATGAAGGCGATAAAGCGCCTATTGATGCTGCTGTTATGGCAACCATGAAAAAGGGTGTTGGTTTGGTGAATTGTTCTCGCGGTGGGGTAATCAGTGAAATAGATTTATTGGCAGCTTTAAATAGCGGTCAGGTTGGTTTTGCTGGCCTAGATGTGTTTGAAAAAGAGCCACCAGTGAACATGGATATTTTACAACACAACCATGTTTCATTAAGTCCGCATGTTGGCGGTAGCACAAAAGAAGCTCAAAATAGAATTAGCATTGAATTGGCAGAAAAGGTAATTGAGTTTTTTAAACATTAATTTATGAAATCATAAACTGGTATTATGGCAAAAGTAAAACCCTTTGCAGCCCTTCGTCCAAATAAAGACAAAGCGGGAGAAGTTAGCGCTCCTCCATTCGATTCTGGGTCTAGGGATCAAGCCAATTTTGAAATAGCTCATAATCCTTATTCCTATTTACATGTTGTTAAACCCTATTTACATTTTAAGGGAAAACCCAAAAATCCCAAAAAACATTTTCCGCTTGGCTTAGAATATTTGCGCAAATTTATTGCAGATGGCTTGTTGGTAAAAGATGAAATCCCTTCATTTTACTTGTATAGAATGATTAAGGGTAGCCAAGCCTATGCCGGTATTATTGCCATGGCCAGTGTGGATGATTATAACAACAACGATATCCTTAAACATGAAAATACGCTTACCGAAAAACAAAATGAAATAGCCGAACACATTCATTTTTATAAAAATCTCGGTAACCCTGTTTTGTTAACTTACCCCGATGATCAATCCATAGATTTGCTCATCAATCAATACATTCACAAGCATGTTCCAGAGTATAATTTTATTAGTCAAGATCAAGTGAAACACAACCTTTGGGTCATTAGTGATTCAAAAGACATTGAGCTACTTGAAACACGTTTCGAGAGTTTTAGCAAATTGTTTATTGCAGATGGTCATCACCGTTCTGCTGGTTCTGCAGCCTTTTGCGATATCATGCGCAAGGAAAATCCGAACTTTACAGGCAATGAAACATTCAATTATTTCCCAGTTTGTTTGATCCCATTTAGCAAGCTTACCATATTTGAATACCACAGATTGGTGAGAGACAAAGAGATTTTGGATGACCCTAATTTTCTCAATAATATCAAGCAATATTTTGATGCCGTTCCAAGCGGACATTTACCAGTTCAACCTCTGAATAAAAAAGAATTTGGATTGTACTTCAAAGGAAAGGCCTATCTGCTGATTTTAAAGCCTGAGATTCAAGAAAAAATTACAGGAACTTTGGGTAACTTGGATGTGAGCATTGTGGAGGAATATCTTTTAAAGAAGATTTTTAAAATAACAGATAGTAAAACAGATCACCGATTAAGTTTTATGGATGGCGGGAAAGGGATTGGGCATCTGCAGGAGGCTGTAGACAATGGAGATTTTGATGTGGCCATTTCACTTTTTCCAACAAGTATTGAGGAGGTAAAAAAAGTAGCTGAGGAGAACTTAATCATGCCGCCAAAATCAACTTGGATTGAACCAAAAATTAGAACGGGTTTAATCATATTAGACCATGGATAATTTAAATACCAAAGAGCAAAAACTAGCAGCTTTTTCAAGGCTGTTGGATATCATGGATGAATTGCGCGAGCAATGTCCTTGGGATAAAAAACAAACCCTTGAGAGCTTACGGCACTTAACTATTGAAGAAACTTATGAGTTAACAGATGCTATTATAAAAAACGATTTACCAGAGCTTAAAAAGGAATTAGGTGATGTTCTCTTACACATAGTTTTTTATGCCCGTATTACCAGCGAGATGGAGCAATACGATATTGCCGATATCATCAATACCCTCTGCGAAAAATTAATTGTGCGTCATCCGCACATTTATGGTGATGTGAAGGCCGATACAGAAGAACAGGTGAAGGAAAATTGGGAACAAATAAAATTGAAGGAAGGCAACAAATCTGTTTTAAGTGGTGTTTCAAAGGGTGCTCCTTCTATTGTAAAAGCCTTGCGCATGCAAGACAAAGCAGCTCAAGTTGGCTTCGATTGGGAAACTGGTGAGCAAGTTTGGGATAAAGTGCATGAAGAATTGGCTGAGCTAAAAGTAGAATTGGATCAAACCGATAATAAATTAAAATCTGAAAAGGAGTTTGGCGATTTGTTGTTTGCGCTCATTAATTTAGCCAGAAAATCTGGTTTGAACCCAGACGATGCGCTTGAATACACCAATCAAAAATTCATGAAACGTTTTATGTTTATTGAAGAAAGAGCCAAAGCCATGAACAAGAATTTATTGGACATGAATTTGGCCGAAATGGATGCCATTTGGAATGAAGCTAAAATAGAATTGAAATAAGCAACCCGCTATTTTTAATCCGTTAAATTAACTTTTTTAGTACAAACAAAAGTTTGCCTTCAGATGTTAAATAAATAAAAATCAATCATGGTAACTAAAACAAACGACCAAGAATTAGATAGCTTGTTGCTTAGCAACGAGAATATTATTATAAAGTTTTATGCAGATTGGTGCGGCTCTTGCCGGTTATTTGCGCCAAAATTCACCAAACTAAGTAACAAAGCCGAATACGATTCGGTTAAGTTTTTGGAGATCAATGCCGAAGAAAGTCCAGAAGCCAGAAAGTTAGCTGGTGTAAACAACTTGCCTTATTTCGCAACTTTTAAAAATGGCAAATTGTTACACGGCGATACCACTG
>JBILJL010000351.1:0-2763 GCA_044377255.1 Bacteroidia bacterium | reverse complement strand
CTATTAATTTTCATCAATTGCTGTACAACTGTTTGATTATTGGTATCAGTAATTTTAACGAAATAAGTACCTTCAGATAGGTCGCTTAAATCAAATGAATTTACTTTTCCAGCTTGTTTTGTAAAGCTTGTAATTTCTCTACCATTTATATCAAAAATAGCAATGTTAATTTCTAAATTAGATTCAAAAATCAATTGTTGGGCAAATGGATTAGGATATATTTTTAAACCTTCAATGGTTGCAAGTTCATTAACGCCAACCGTTGAAAGCGATACTTTTAAAGTTGCGGTATCACCTACACAGGTATTTGCATCAGTTTGTTGAACTCTTACATCACCTGTAGCACCAGTTGCAGCCCACGTTACACCAATGGTATTTGTATTTGAACCTGAAGCTTGCGCTCCATTGTTTATCCACCATTGGTAAGTAGATCCAGGAGCATTGGTTACAGAATAACTCTGAGTGCTATTGTTAGCAGCAGTTGTTGGTCCAGTTACAGTAATAGCAGCTGGTTTAGCATATACAGTCATTCTTTTAGCTGTAGAATCTATACAACCATTATTTGCATTTGCAGCAACTAACCTTACATCATAATTTCCTGCAGTAACATAAGTAGCTTGTCCATTTTGAGTATTTGCAGTGCCACCATTGCCATAGTTCCAATTATAAAAATTGGCATTGGTTGAACTATTGGTAAAGCTAAAGTTGTTATTGTTTAAACATTGAGTTGAATCATTAACTGTGTATGCGGCTGAAGGTCCTTTAGAGAAAGTTGGATCTAAAGCAATTACAATGGTAGTTGCTTTATTAAACACCACGTTATTTCCAGCAGCATCTTTTTGAACAGTGGTATTGCTTGGAGAAGGTGATTGAATAGATAAAAACATGAAACGCTCATCAGGAGTAAGGGTCATACCAGTTGGTTCAGACTCTTTAGGAGTGGTCATAAATATTTCAAGCTTAGGATTTGCTTGCGTATGACCAGCTTTTACTAACCAAATATGATCGCGACTACCATCTTGCAAAACGTATAAGTTGCCTCTGCTATCAAAAGTTAAGTTATCATTTCCACCACCCCAATCTTCAGAAACAAGACCTTCTGCAGTGGTAATTCTGTATGATTTACCACCTACATACGTTTCAAATTCACTTACCGTTGTACCATTATCTTTGAATCTATAAGTTCTGTTATTACCTTTAGCAGTAAAATATATTTTCTTGTCAACTGGGTTAATCTCTACATCTTCTACACCGCTAAATGGTGTAGCTCCAAGAGTTGCAGCAATACCTCTTGTGGTATTTCTTTCTGCTTGTGTTGTATTAGGAACAGGTACCCAAACCCCAACGGTAGCGCGTGGTTCAAAGTTTTGCAAGGTGCTATCTAATTTCAATACATAGATGGTACCAGATGAAAGGTCCATTTTATTATTGGCAACAAATTTGTAAACATTTCCGCTTCCTGCATCTTCTCCGTAGTAAGCGGTAAGGCTATCACTTTTAAAACAAACATTCTCATGCGACATGCGACCCATAGCCCATAATTTTTGACCTTTACCTCCAACTTGTTGTTTAATTTTTTTGGTCCTAGGATCAATTTCTACCATCCAACCTAAATCTTGGTAACCGTCGCTATTGGCATCACTAGCCACATAAGTCTCTTCGCAGGTTACAGATGTTTCCCATGGAGTAACCCCACCAGAACAATTGGCTGCAGTTAAAACAACATCCGTAAAATCGATGGCTCTTGAACTATCTACCATCCAAATTCCTTTGCTACAATCGAAACGAACATCCAATAAAGAAACAGCACCTGGGCCAGTTTCATGGTTAATGGCAACCCATCCTTTTAAACTACTACCTCTATTAGGGATATAACCAGTAAAATCGTTTGAACCTAAAGCTACGCCAGTTCCTCCAACATAAGACTGACCTTGTTCAAATATTTTTTGGAATGCATGTACAGCTGGGAAGCCCATTGAATCTACTTTTTCTATTGGTAGAATTGAACCAAAGCAACTAATGTATGAATCATTAGGACCATTGCAACCCAGTGCAGGAGCGTTTGCACGCATGGTTCTGTTAACTATTTCTATATCAAAACCCATATCATTGGCATTTGAACCATTATGCAATTCAACTGCTATTACATTTTTACCATTTCTGAAAGCTGTTTTAGGAATATCAAATGAATATTTAACCATCTCTTTCATTCCTTCAATATTTGCTGTAGCCATAGTATTACTATCTACCATACCTGCTGGTAAATTTCTCCTTAAAACCTCTATGCCATTTACAAAAATTAAGGCACCATCATCACAAGTTAGGTTTAATTCTAAGGTATCTGCAAGTGTTGAAACATTGCTCACATTAATTACTTTTCTGAACCAAGCTGTAGTAAGATTGGTATCTGTTTTGGTAGCAATAAATGCATCACCATAACCCAATGGGGCATTGCCGCTTTTCCAGGTTGAATCTACATTTAAAGTATCTTTCCAAGCACTAGAAGGCTTCATTTTTTTATCCCAAAAATACCAAGCTTGTTTATTTGCCACAGGGAAATTTGTAACAGCCAATGGGGTAAAATTGCCACTTCCGCCGCCGCCGCCACTAGTTGTTCCTCCAAGGTAATTGATAACAAGCATAGGTGCTTTTGGCGCATCGCCATCAAATGATTCAACTTCGCGGGTACCAGTACCTTTGATATAAAATGCCATTGCATTTCCAGCGTTCCATCCACCACGGTTTACAATGTTTTGAACCAAA
>JBILJL010000350.1:0-2772 GCA_044377255.1 Bacteroidia bacterium | reverse complement strand
CTTTATACTCAGTAAATCCTAAAAATAGAAACTGATAAATATTTTACTTAATTTTTTCAATTCATGAATTGAACGTTCATAATTTATAATAATCAAAGAATTTTTTATAAAAATTCAGCCACAAACACACAATAGAAAAAGTTCTTAGGTTATGTGATTTTACATTTTTTATATAACTTGCATTTATAGTAAAACTTCTTTGAAACATACAATACCAAATTTACCAACAAATCCAATCGAAAATAATTTTTATTGGATTTTTTACACAAATAAATTTGAATATGGCTTTTAGTTTAATAGTAATGATGCCGCCAACTAAATAAATCTCTATAGATACTACTATGATTTTTGGTAAGGATTTTTGATGCCCAGATCAAATGAAAAATCTAGTGATGGCCTCTCCCCTATTGGCTGCAACGTATAACTTTAAAAATTCTTTGTTGGAAGTAAATTCTATGGAAAGGTTTGAGGCTTATAGAATCTTTTGTGGCTTTATTTAATTATTGTTTCTTATTTTTAGCTAGTTAAAATTAATACACCTTGAACCAATAACAGGTGAATATAAAATAAATTTCCTTCATAATTAAAACCGACAATCAATAAAAAATTTGGTGATTTGTAGCACATCATTTATCTTCGAATTACTGTTCTTTTTTGTTGCTTATTTGTAACTCGAAAAAAGTAAAATCTAAGCTATTGTTGCTCATTTGTTGCTCAAAAAAATAAGAAAATCAGCAATATCAAAGGTTTTCGGCCTTGCATTTTCTTACAGTTTGTTGTATTGGAAAGTAGCTTTTGGCTGTTAGCTGTTGGCCTTTAGCCGTTAGCCTTTTGCTGTTGGCCTCTAGCTTCTGGCTGAGAGTAACTTAAATGGTTAATGGTTGTAATCCCGGAAAAGTAAATTCAAACAATAGAATAATACTGTAAAAATCTTTACTAGCAAGGGTTTTCGTGTTTTTGTAGCATTTTACTCTTTATGATAAAATGGCATTTTAAATACTTTTTGTTGCGCATTTGTTGCTCAACATTTTTAAGCAACAAGTGAGCAACAAAATTGAAGAGTGAATTTAAAAAACTGCTACATGCTGCACCACCCTGCACCATGCTGCACCATGCTGCACCATAAAGGAGAAATAGTAAATGACCGCTAGAAAGTACACTTATCAAAAAATCTGCGTTTACTGCCAAGAAGTATTCACATTGGTGAACTTAAATTGAATCAATATAAATTCACTAATATGAATGAAGATTAATTGTTTTAACCTCTGTGATTTTATTAAAATCAGATAAATTTCGAGTAATTAATGTAAGGTCATATGCGATTGCAGTGGCAGCAATGATGGCATCTGGCAATTTAGTTTTATACTTTTTTCGAAGTTCAATACAAATTTCAACAACATTATTTGTTAAATCCAATACAGTTGCGTCATTCATGAAATTTGCAAGTAATGTTTGATTAGCATTAGTAGAATTAAATCCCAAAACTTCTATCTTGGTGATTACTGAAACCACAGGAACCTCATCAATAATCTTGCTTATAAAATCCATTCCAGAAGCTGGAAATTTATTTCCAAGAAAATCTATTACCGAATTTGTATCGATTAAATAGTTGGATTATTCCATTCGTTACGACTTTGAGTTACATAATTCTGAAGTTCATCAACAACATCTGAATTTAATTTTCCAGCATATTTTTCAGAAAGCTTTTGATGGGGCTGAATGTTTTTTTTCAATACTTTAAGGATATGGAGGTCTTCCAAATCTTCAAGAAGTTTGTAAGCTTTGACATCATGAATTTGAATAAGAATGGTTTCCATATTAAAGTTATAATACACAAATATAAGTCTAAGGTTGGTTTTAAGCAAACTTTAGGCTATGAATCAAACACTTACTTTGTTGGATTCTTTTAGAAGTCAAAAGATAATTCAAATTAGTATTATATTTGATAATGCCTTTATCAGCTAAAACAGCTCTCAATTCTTTTACTAATTCCTATATAGAGGGGTGTAATATTGAATACCGCTTAGAATAAAACCTTGAAAAACACAGCGGTTTTACTATATCATTAGGGCTATATGTTTATTAATGGTAACTCAGCATCCAAACATTACTACCAGCGAATTTAAAGCCAATTACCCCCACATTTTCTTGCAAATACATCTCTGATATTTGATATCCCCCTTTTACTGTTATTACATTGCTATAGGTAGAATCATAAAAAACTTTATCGGCTTTCATATAGTTTTTAAGGTCCTTTAATCGCAAAGAAATATTACCTTCTCCTCCATTTGAAATTTCTAGAGATATCTTATCCGATGAGGCATCTACTATGGTTTTTAGGCTATCCGTGTTTTTAAATGGACCACCCATTATTTTGGTATTATAAAGTCGTATCTCAAATGGAGCTTGCGAATGGTAAGCATATACTTCTTTGTATGCCCCTTTGGCTCTATATTGAACCCAGATTCTACAACTATTGGGTTGAATAGAGTCGTAATCGTATACAACAATGTCATAGTTTCCAGCATATTTAGACCTATTTAAAGTAAAAATTTGCCCATCTGGCCTACGAAGTTTCATATAGCTTACCCCATTATATGCAAACCAATGATTGCTGATGCTATCCAATGGAAAGCTATGGTTGATATAACGCGGAGGCAGGTATTCGGTAGGACAAGGAGGTGAACCATCCTCACTGTAACCCACGCATGAAATTACAAATAACATGGGAAGTATGAGTGATAAGATAGAATGATGTAGTTTCATAGAATA
>JBILJL010000349.1:0-2792 GCA_044377255.1 Bacteroidia bacterium | reverse complement strand
GCAATTGCACTTGAGCCCCAGGTGCCGCAGCATCAATCATTTTCCCTAATAAAAATGGAAAAATCATGGTGCTAAATGCTGATAAGGCGATGAAAACCAAACTCAAAATAAACTTGCCTCTAAAGGGTTTTATGTAAGCAAACAATGAAAGTGCCTCGCTTAAAGTTTCCTTGGTAATTTTTGCTTTTTCTGGTTCCTGTTTGAGGTTGCCATTGCTATTAAAACTTCTCTTTGCCATAAATGAGACGCAAATATATGCCTACAATTACCACAACCTTCAATAAATCTATCAAATGAAGAAATTTGTCGACAAAAAAATAAATATACGTATTTTTAAAAAATAGATACGTATATTTGAAGGATGAAACAAAAAAATAAAACCAAACTTACTTTAACTTGTGATCCAGATATAATTCTGGAAGCAAAAAAATATGTGGAGCAAGAGGATGAGTCGTTATCCTCTATCGTAGAGGATTTTTTGGCAACATACATTGCGGTTAAGAAAAATAAATCAAAGGGAGAATATCAATTTCATTCTCCAGAAATTAATAAATTATCAGGTATTTTTAAATTAGGGAATCACCGTAATTACAAAAAAGAATTTAAATCTTAATGCGAACTATTTTTGTTGACGCCAATGTTATTATAGATTGGCTGAATAGCAATTCGGATCAAAACGAAACTTGCACTAAGTGTTTAGAATTAATTTTCTTACGCTACCAAAAACCGATGGTTTCGCCTGTAAGTATTGCTATTGTTTATTATTTGGTTGGCAAGAAAGTGAAAAACAAAAAAATGTTAAAGAATACGCTACAAGAAGTTTTTTTAAACTTTAGGGTAAGTAGCGAAAACCAAGAAACTATAAACAAAGTTTTTGCTTCCAACTACTTGGATATTGAGGATGGCATTCAGTACTTTTCTGCCATTGACGCGGGAGCAGATGCCATTGTAACCTTCAACGGATTCGACTACATAAATTCAAAAATACCCATTATTCATCCTGAAGAATTTTTACAACTGCACTTCTTTAAATAAGAAACTATTCGAAACGCAAGTGTTTAACCGATTCACCAGAATCTCTCAATTCAATCAAAGAATCGATGCCAATTTCTAGGTGTTTGGTTACAAATTGTGCGGTAACAGACACATCACTTTTTGAAGTTTTTACCCCTTCAGGAACCATAGGATTGTCGCTCACTAACAACAATGCACCCTTAGGAATTTCATTCACAAAACCAGTGATAAAAATAGTAGCTGTTTCCATGTCGATTCCCATGGCACGTGTTTTACGCAAGTAATTCTTAAACTCTTCATCGTGTTCCCAAACACGTCGGTTGGTAGTATACACTGTGCCAGTCCAATAATCCATTTCATGTTTTACAATGGTAGCCGAAACTGCTTTTTGCAACCGAAAAGATGGAAGTGCTGGAATTTCTTGCATGATATAATCGTTGCTAGTTCCCTCTCCTCTGATGGCCGCGATGGGTAAAATTAAATCTCCGATTTTGGTGGACCTTTTTAATCCACCACATTTGCCTAAAAACAAGGCAGCTTTGGGATGAACGGCGCTCAATAAATCCATGCAAGTTGCAGCCATTGCACTTCCCATTCCAAAATTAATGATGGTAATATTATTAGCAGTAGCGGTTTGCATGGGTTTGTCTTTACCCATTATTTCTACATCAAACCTTTTGGCAAAAATCTCTACATAGTTGATAAAATTGGTGAGTAAAATGTATTCACCAAAATCTTTTAAATCACGTCCGGTATAGCGGGGTAACCAATCAGTTACTATTTCTTCTTTAGTTTTCATATTGGCAAGATAGGTTATTGTAAAAATGAAACCAACAATGATTATTAGGCATCGTCGCGCAATTTAAACATGCCACTCATGAGGTCTTTGAATTCGAAACCCTTCACCAATTGATTTTTACTTAACTGACTGTACTCTGCTAATCCGTGAAGAACCAATTCCATTAAAATCAATTTTTCTGATTCTTGCGACTTAGGATACAATGATTTAACCAATTCACCAAGACCTTCAACGGTAAGCAGGGCGTTTAAGTAGTTTATATTGTTACTTTGGGTTAAAGCATTAACCGTATAGCCATCATTGAACCAATTAATAATGGTTGCATAAGGATTTCCTTGCTTGGCCTTTTTAACTTTTTCAGGGTTAGGAAATTTTTCGGTGAAATAGGTACGAATGGCTTTACCAACTAAATTTTGCGCCACATTTTGAGAGCCTTCCAATTCTCCTTCATAAACCAATTCTACTTTACCTGTGATGCTTTGAATAACGCCATAAAGGTCACTGATTCTGGCAGAAGTTTTGGCATCGCCGTTTAACAACATTCTTAGCTCCGCGCTGCTATATAAATTCTCCAATGCACTAATGGTTAACCTAGCCGAAACGCCACTTTTTTGATCTACCAATTCACTTTGTCTGGCCTCCATAGCAATGTGTTCAATGAGGTCTAACAAAATATCATTAACCTGAATTGATTTTCTTTGTTGGTCTGAAATATGCGCTTCTTGGGTGGTTACTAATTTTGCTAATTGAATGGTTTTAGGGTAATGGGTTAAAATTTGGCTATCAATTCTATCTTTTAATGGCGTAACAATGCTACCTCTATTGGTATAATCTTCTGGATTGGCAGTAAACACAAATTGCACATCTAGCGGTAAGCGCAATTTAAAACCACGAATTTGCAAATCACCTTCTTGTAAAATATTGAACAATGAAACTTGTATCCTAGCTTGTAAATCGGGTAACTCGTTGATGACAAATA
>JBILJL010000058.1:0-10524 GCA_044377255.1 Bacteroidia bacterium | reverse complement strand
GATTCAGTAAATTTTTATAACTCGCTAAATCTATTTAAAATTTAATATATTTAGCGAATTATAGATTTATAAATTGCTAAATATTGTATTTTATTTATATTTGTAGCGATTTATAAATATTGTATGGCAACAACTATTATAGGCCGTGTAAAGGAAATTGAACAATTTGGAAGTTTGCATAAGTCGAAGCAATCCGAATTTGTAGCCGTTTATGGTAGAAGGCGAGTTGGTAAAACTTTTTTGATTAGAGAAACATTTACCAATAATTTTAATTTTCAATTAGCTGGCTTGGCTCAAGCCAATTTATCTCAGCAGTTGCTTAATTTTCATGCGGCTCTTTTGAGGTACCAAACTACTAATAAGGAGTTTCCGATTCCTCAAACATGGTTTGAAGCCTTTCAACAATTGATTTATTTGTTAGAGAAAAGTAAACATAAAAAGAAGCTTATTTTTTTAGATGAACTGCCATGGCTAGATACTCCTCGTTCTAATTTTATTCAGGCATTGGAGCATTTCTGGAACAGTTGGGCATCGGCTCGAAAAGACATATTATTGATTGTATGTGGTTCTGCTGCCTCATGGATGCTCAATGTTCTTATTAATAACAAGGGAGGTTTACACAATAGGGTAACTTGTAAAATGAAGATTTTACCATTTACTTTAGCCGAAACTGCCTTGTATTACCAAGCAAAAGGGATAAAGTGGAATAGGTATCAAATTTTAGAGAATTATATGGTAATGGGTGGGATTCCGTTTTATATGAATGCTGTAAAGAAGGGTAAAAGTGCCGCACAAGTAATCAATGAATTGTGTTTTGTAGAAGATGGTTTGTTGAATACCGAATTTGATAATTTGTATGCTTCTTTGTTTAAGCAATCGTTTAATCATATTTCTGTGGTTGCGGCTTTGAGTAAAAAGGCAAAAGGACTAACTAGGGATGAAATTATAGCATTTGCTAATATTCCCAATGGGGGTGGGGCAAGCAAAGTATTAAGCGAACTTGAGTTGAGCGGTTTTATTAGAAAGTACATTCCTTTTGGAAAGCAAAGTAAGGATACACTTTATCAACTCATAGATTTTTATACCCTATTTTATTTTAAATTTTTAAATAATAAGCGATTTTCTGATACTAATTTATGGTTAAACCTCCAAGATACTCCTGCACAAAGAAGTTGGGCTGGTTATGCTTTTGAAATGGTTGCTTTGCAACATGTTTCGCAAATTAAAATGGCACTTGGGATTAATGGTGTTCAAAGTAATGTAGCTTCTTGGCGCAGCAGAAATGCTAAAATAGGTGCTCAAATAGATTTACTTATTGACAGAAAAGATCAAGTAATTACACTTTGTGAAATGAAATTTTCTGTAAATGAATTTTTAATTGATAAATCTTATGCTAATAATTTGCGCAATAAAATTGGATTGCTAAAGTCGGAAACAAAAACCAAAAGTGCTATCCATCTTTGTATGCTTTCTACCTATGGTGTTAAAGAGAATGCATATGCCAATGAACTCCTACAATCTAATCTTAAAATGGATTGTTTGTTTGTGTAGTAAGTTTTATAACTCGCTAAATCTATGTTTTTTTATATACTTATAGCGAGATATAGATTTTAGTTTTTAATATTGTGCTTACAACTATTCTTCTATGTACCCATATTATTTAATGCTTTTACAGCTTTGAATTTAGTTTATGCCTTTCAAAATCTCTCTTAGTTTTCTTTTCCAAGTTGCGTTCAAAGGCTTCTGTTAGGTTTATTCCAGTTTGATTTGCAAGGCAAATAAGCACCCAAAGAACATCGGCCATTTCGTCTCCTAAGTCAACACTTTCATCAGATTTTTTATAAGATTGTTCACCGTATTTTCTGGCCATGATGCGTGCCACCTCTCCAACTTCTTCCATTAAAATGGCTGTATTGGTTAATTCATTAAAGTACCTTACTCCAATGGTATTAATCCATTCGTCGACTTGTTGTTGTGCTTGTTCAATTGTTATGCTCATGATTTATTTTTTGTATCTATCCAAATGGTAACCGGACCATCATTGATTAAACTTACTTTCATATCTGCTCCAAATTCACCGCAGGCTATCGGCTTTTCTAAATCTAATGCTAATTGAGTTTTAAACAACTCATAGATTGGAATGGCAATTTCTGGTTTGGCTGCTTTGATGTATGATGGTCGGTTTCCTTTTCTCGTATCTGCATGCAAGGTAAATTGGCTAACCACTAAAATCTCTCCATTGGTGTCTTTCAAACTTTTATTCATCAGCCCATTTTCATCTGCAAATATTCTTAAATTAATAATCTTATTGCTGAGCCAAACAATGTCGTCTTGGTTATCTGCTTCTTCTATTCCTACTAAAATGAGCAATCCACTTTCAATGGAGCCAATGATGGTGTTATTTACCTTCACCGATGCTGCTGTGGTTCTTTGTATCAGTGCCCTCATAATTCATTTCAACTATTCATAAATATCTTCGTTGCTGATAATGCTCAAATAACTACTGAAACGCTCCTCACTAATTCTTCCTTCCGTTACAGCTTGTTGTATGGCGCATCCTGGCTCATTTACATGTTTGCAATTATTGTATTTACATTGGCCTATAATGGGTTGCATTTCTTTGAAATAATGACTCACCTCAGCATCTTTAAAATCTACCAATCCAAACTCCCTAATTCCAGGTGTGTCTATAATATAACCACCAAAACTCAATGGATGCATTTCTGCAAATGTGGTGGTGTGTTGTCCTTTTAATGAATAGTTCGAAATGGCTTTGGTTTTGATGTTGAGTGTGGGTTCAACAAAATTTAATAAGGTTGATTTGCCAACCCCTGAGTGCCCACTTAACAAAGATGTTTTATCCTTTAATGCAGCTTTCAATTCTTCAATTCCTTCGCCACTTATGGTAGATGTTTTGAGACATTGATAGCCAATTCCTTGGTATAATTGTATGGTATGGTCCAATATGCTTTCAATTTCACCGGTCATTAAATCACATTTGTTAAATACCAAAATAGTAGGAATATGATATGCTTCTGAGGTAATGATAAACCTGTCAATAAAACCTAAGGAGGTTCTAGGAAATGCCAAGGTTACAATGAGCATGGTTTGATCCAAATTGCTCGCGATGATGTGGGTTTGCTTGGATAGGTTATTTGCCTTTCTAATAATGTAGTTTTTTCTATCCTCAATTGCATCAATTACCCCATTATGCGATTCGGGCTCAAACTCAAATGAAACTTTGTCGCCAACCGTTACTGGATTCGTATGCTTAATGCCTTTTAACCTAAATTTCCCCTTTAACCTACAAGCATGAACAGCGCCATCTGAGGTCCTAACCATGTACCAGCTGCCTGTTGATTTGATCACTATTCCTGTCATGCTTCAAACATTTTAAAGCCAATCCAAGCGGCAGAAATGCCTACAACATTGCTTAAGATAATATAGCTAAATGCCCTAAATATTTCGCTTTTTTGAAACATGATAATGGTTTCCATACTATAACTAGAAAAGGTTGTAAAGCCTCCTAATAGGCCAATAATCAGAAAGGGTTTTATGGTTTCAAGGAAATTGGCCGAATTGCCATATGCTGCCAATATGGCTCCAATAGCAAAAGAGCCAATGATGTTCACCAAAAGGGTTGGTAGTGGAAAATCGAATGGAAATAAATTGGCAACACCCATTACCATTAGGTATCGAAGCACAGCTCCTATTGCGCCACCAATTGCTATCCACAGAATTTGGTTCATGGTTGCAAGTTAGAAAATAGCATACTATTTAAGTAGATAATTTTCATTTACTCATTTTGCCATTACTCCTCGGATGAAACTGCGTTACCACATCTCGCAAATATTCTCTATCTAAGTGGGTGTATATTTCGGTGGTGGTAATGCTCTCATGACCTAGCATTTGCTGCACTGCGCGCAAATCTGCTCCTGCTTCCACCAAGCTAGTAGCAAAGGAGTGGCGCAAGGTATGCGGACTAATATTTTTGGTAATTCCTGCAGCTTGTGCAAGGTCTTTTAGAATATAAAAAATCATCACCCTACTTAATTGTCCGCCATTTCTGTTCAAGAAAAGTATATCATTGCAACCTGGCTTTACCTTTTGCGCATTTCTTACTGCATCTTGGTATAGTTTAATGATGTTTAATGCGCTACCACTTATCGGTACTAATCGTTCCTTATTACCTTTTCCAGTAACCTTCACATACATTTCATCAAAGGAGATATTAGATATTTTGAGGTTAGTTGTTTCGCTCACACGCAATCCACAACTAAACATGGTTTCAACAATGGCCTTGTTGCGCACCCCTTCAGACTTAGTTAAATCTATTTGTGCCACCATGGCATCTATCTCTGTTACCTCTAATACATCTGGCAATTTTCTGCTCAATTTGGGGCCTTCTAATAATTCGGCAGGACTCTGTTTAATTTCATCCTCCATGAGGAGGTATTTGTAAAATGCTTTGATACCAGAAATGATTCTAGCTTGGCTATTCGCTTCTAATCCTAATTGGTTCAGGTATTCAATGAATTTACGTAAATGAGCGAGCTTAATTTGGTCGGGTGCAAGGTTGATGTTTTCAATAGCCAAGTATTGGATCAATTTTTCTACATCGTGGAGATAAGCCTCAATAGAGTTCTCTGATAAAGATCGCTCTAATTGAAGGTATATTTTAAATCCATTGAGATAGGGTTTCCACATCTGGTACAAACATAAAAAAAGACCAGCACTTTGGTGCTGGTCTTTTTTTATGAATTAATTTATAAATACTATAAATGTGCTTTGGTACTATTGCTAACAACCCAACCAGTAGCAGTTTTTTTCCAAAT
Organism: Bacteroidia bacterium; assembly: GCA_044377255.1. Classification (GTDB taxonomy): domain Bacteria; phylum Bacteroidota; class Bacteroidia; order UKL13-3; family UKL13-3; genus B1. The sequence continues at coordinate 5,689 of JBILJL010000058.1, read as the reverse complement.
TACAACCGCAACCGAAATATTTGCTTTCACAGAGGTTGAAGGAATAAAGAAGTTTAATTCCTTTTTGAAAGTATCATCTTTTTTAGGATCAGCTTTAATTAATTCACCTGTAACCACTGTGCCAAATTTGGTGCGGATAACATTGTAATGAATATTCTTTTCCACGCTATTGTCTGAAACTTGAGCATGATTTAACTTGTCTTCTAACATATAACCAGCAATGTGGTATTCGCCAGTTGCATCAGCAAAAAATTTGCCATTAGCAGTAACATTTAATAAACCATCAGCCTCTTTCATTGTTAACACGCAATTCACCACAGCAGTTTTTGCAACCTGAGTTGTAATGGTATTGATTGCAGTTGTGCCTGTTGCGGTACTGCCACCAACCATCGCTGCAAAAGGAGCATCGTTTGCGCCTAAATACATTGCTGGCACACCAGAAGGGTTAAATATGCCAGATAACAAATCGGCATCAGCACATTTCATAGGATCATTACCAACTTGGCAAGAAATAATAGTTGTTTTAGGGCCAACTGCAGATGCTTTAATTTGTTCTTTTGCAGGTTTTCCATAAGCACCACAAGGAGGGCACCAAGTTCCACCAAAATAAAATACGGTAGATTTTTGTTCTTGAGGAATTGTTACAGTTCCCGTTCCGTTGTTATTACCTCCATCAGTTTTGGTTTCTTCTTTTTTACAAGCAGTGATTGTTAAGGAAAGACCAATTAGTATGGCTAATGAACTTCTGAATAATTTTTTCATTTTTTTTTGATTTAAAATAGTAAAACAAATATTGCGATTTTTTTTTATTAAACAAGCGTTAAATTCATTTATTTTTTGCAAAATGTGCAATAATTTAACCTTCTACTTTCATGCTCAAATCAATGCTTTTGGCTGAATGGGTGAGAGCGCCAACAGAAATAAAATCAACACCAGTTGCTGCAAACGCGGTAATGGTATCCATGGTAATTCCCCCACTAGCCTCGGTTTCAAAGCGCTTATCAATTAATTTAATTGCCTCTGCAAGTTGTTCAGGTGTAAAATTATCCAGCATTATCCTGTTAATGCCACCAATTTCTAAAACTTGATTTACCTCCGCAACACTTCTTGTTTCAACCTCTATGGGTAGGTTCAAACCTTTAAATTTTAAGTATTGGTGCGTTTTTTCTATGGCTTGCTTGATACCACCGGCAAAATCAATGTGGTTATCCTTGAGCATAATCATGTCGTACAAGCCAATGCGGTGATTGTCGCAACCACCAATTTTAACGGCCCATTTCTCTAGCAGGCGCATTCCTGGAGTAGTTTTTCTGGTATCTAAAACGGTGGTATGGTAATCTTTTAAAAGCAAATTGATGTTGTAACTCATGGTTGTAATACCACTTAGTCTTTGCATAAAATTGAGCACCAATCTTTCTGCAGTCAGTATGCTAATGTCAGAACCAATTACCTCGAAAATGCGGTCGCCAGATTTAATTGTATCACCATCTTTTTTTAAAGGATGGTAAACAATATCAGAATCAATTCTTTTAAAAATATAGCCAGCTAATTCTATCCCTGCAATTACCCCATCTTGTTTGGCAACACAATATGCTTTTCCAATTTTATCAGCAGGTATGCACGCCAAAGAACTATGATCACCGCTACCTAGATCTTCCCTTATGGCAATTTCAATGAGTTCTTTGATATCGTTATTTAATAAAATATCCATTTTATGATTCGTTTAAATCACCTAGATGATCTGTTTGTAAAATTAGTCTTTGTGTGGTGATAAATTCTCTAGTTTTTTGAATATCGTCATACAAATACCTATCGTTTTCTAGGCTAGGAACTACTTTTCTATATAGCGCTAATTTATCTTCAATGATACTAGAACTTTGACTTGGTCTCCTGAATTCCAACGCTTGGGTTGCATTCATGTATTCAATAGCCAGAATGGTTTCTAGGTTATAACATATCTTCAGTAGTTTGGTAGCAGAATTGGCTCCCATACTTACATGATCTTCTTGTCCGTTGCTACTCACAATGCTATCTACACTTGCAGGTGTGCATAATTGTTTGTTTTGGCTCACAATGCTAGCAGCAGTATATTGAGGAATCATGAAGCCTGAATTTAAACCTGGATTTGCTGTTAAGAATGGTGGCAAGTTTCTCGCTCCTGAAATCAATTGGAAAGTTCTTCTTTCCGAGATATTTCCTAGCTCAGACAATGCAAGTGCCATAAAATCGTAAGCCAAAGCAAGGGGCTGTCCATGGAAATTTCCTCCAGAAATAATCTTATCTAAATGAGGGAAAATATTTGGATTATCAGTAACCGAATTGATCTCCCTGGTTACAGTCTCTTTAAAATAAGCAAATGCATCCATGGATGCACCATGAACTTGGGGAATGCAGCGAAAAGAATAAGGGTCTTGTACTTGGGGTTTATCTTCAAGTGCAATTTTACTGTCTTTTAAAAAGTATCGTATTAAATTAGCCGTATCTACTTGTCCGTTGTAGGGACGTAGTTTATGTAATTCAGGATGAAATGGGTCTAACCGCGCGTTAAAAGCATCTATTGAATTAGCAGCAATAAAATTCGCCCAAGTCATTATTTGAAAAGCCCTGAAATAAATATAAATGCCAAAGGCACTCATAAATTGTGTTCCATTGATAAGTGCTAAGCCTTCTTTTGATTGCAATTTTATTGGCTCCCAACCCATCTCTTCTAAAATAACCTTGGCTTCAATTCTTTCAAAACCTTCGCCCTTGTCCATCCATACTTTACCTTCACCAATTAATGGCAGGCACAAGTGTGCGAGAGGGGCTAAATCGCCGCTGGCTCCTAATGACCCTTGCTCATATACTATTGGAAATATATCGTTATTAAAAAAGTGGATTAACCTTTCAACAGTTGCCACACTTACACCACTGTGGCCAAAAGCCAAAGATTGAACTTTCAATAAAAGCATGATTCTAATGATTTCTATCTCTACATAGTCTCCAGCTCCACAAGCATGGGAACGAAGCAGATTTTCCTGTAAAGTTTGTAGCTCATCATTTGAAATTATTGTATCGCACAAAGATCCAAAACCAGTATTTACGCCATAAATAGGAGCCTTATTGTTGGCCATTTTTTTGTCTAAATAGTTCCGACAAGTTTCAATGTCAATTCTTGTTTTATCGGAGAGCTTTAGTTTTAAGTCATTGGCTAAAATTTTCTCAACATCGTTAAGACTCAGCTCATGGGTAATTTCAAATATGGAACTCATTACTAGATAATTTTTATTAATTCTGTTTTTGTAACTTCAGTTTGAACGCCACTTAATAAATTTTTTAATGGGTATTTTTCAGTGGCCAATTCATTAGAGCCAATGATACAAGCATATTCAATGCTTAATTTATTGGCATACTCTAATTGTTTGCCAATTTTTTTGGTAATATCTGGATAGATTTCTGCGGCAATTCCGTTTGCTCTTACCTCCGCGCAAAGTTCTAAAGCCCTTTGCTGGGTTTCGTCATCAAAGTAGCAAAACAATATTTTGGTATCATTGGCTTTTAACCCTAATGGAAACAATCCCAAATCTTCCATCACATCATAAATTCTATCAAGGCCAAATGAAATGCCAACTCCAGATATTCCTGGTAATCCAAAAATGCCAGTTAGGTTATCGTACCTACCGCCACCGCCAATACTCGATTTAAATGTGCCGGCATTTGCTTGAACCTCTACAATGGCGCCGGTATAATAGCTTAATCCACGTGCAAGTGTGACATCAATTTTTATTTCGTTTTTGGTTTGAAGGGTGTTTAAAAAATGAAGTACTTTTTTGAGTTCCATGCATCCAAGTTTGCCATCTTCAATGTGCCCTAGCATTTCTTCTATTTGCTCAATAGGGTTGTTTAAATCTGTTAATGATAAAAAATGAAGGATACTTGCACATTGTGTTTCATTTAAACCAGATTTTATTAGCTCATTTTTTACACCATCCAATCCAATTTTATCCAATTTATCAATGGCAACGGTAATATCTATAAACTTTTCTTGTGCACCAATATGCTGTGCAAGCGCATTGAGTAGTTTGCGGTTATTTATTTTGATCACTACAGGAATTTGAAGCTCTGCAAATACTTCATCATAAATTTTTAAAAGTTCAGCTTCATTCAATAAGCTATCGGTTCCAACCACATCTGCATCGCACTGCCAAAATTCGCGGTATCGTCCTTTTTGGGGGCGATCCGAGCGCCAAACAGGCTGCATTTGGTAGCGTTTGAAGGGTAGGGTAATGTCGTTTCTGTTCATTGCCACAAACCTTGCAAAGGGCACTGTTAAATCGTAACGTAGGCCTTTTTCTGCAATAAAAGGGAGGCTAATTTTGGCATCTAAATTGGCAACTTTGCCATCAACAGAAGGCAAATATGTTTGATCCAATTCTTCATGACTTGTAGTTTTACTTTGGAATTCAATTAGCTTTTTAAAGTAATCTCCTGAGTTAATAATTTTATAGAGCAGTTGGTCGCCCTCATCACCATATTTGCCAGTGAGGGTGCTGAGTTGCTCCATCGCAGGTGTTTCTAATGGCATAAAGCCATATTTCTTAAATACCTTTTCAATGATGTTTAAAAGGTATTTCCTGCGCTGAACCATTAATGGGTTAAAGTCGCGGGTGCCTTGCGGTAAACTTGGTTTTTGCGCCATAAGTAGCTGCGAATATAAGAATTGAAAAGAAAGAATAATCGAAAACACAAAAAGTGAGTATCGATTTTAAGTATAAAAATAAAAAAATCCCGTAGATGCTTCGATTAAAAGGTTTCTTCAGGAATCCGGTTTACTAGATTTATTAACGAATACGGTCGGCACTCCTTACCAAATCTTCGTCTTTTTTGATTAAAAAGTAAACCCTCACGTTCAAGTAAAGCATGAAAAGTAATAAGGTAATTCCTATCATCGACGAGAGCATCATTTTTTCGGAGCTAAAATTGGGAATAAACAAATAGGCTTTAACAGCAAATGTTCCAATTAAGCTAATGATTGCCAATAAATTAATTTGTGTAAAGCTCATTTGCCTGAGCCTATTTTTAAAGTTCATCAAGATATAGGCACTTAACCCAATAATGATAGAAACTATTAGGATCAAACCGATTTGTAAATTACTTTCTATTAAAATGCCATTTTCTAGCTTGTTGAAATAAAACAAGTTGAGCACGTACTCCGTGGTTTTACTCTCTGGTTCAACATAAACCAAGTGTAAAACGTTAATGCCACAAAGTGCCGCAGCAATGATGATGATAATGAGTAAAAATACCGATTGAATGCGTTGAATCATGGTGCAAAGAAATTGTAATTCAAGCAAATTTCAAAAGAAACTCAGATTGAGTAAAACTTTAAGCCAACTAATTTATAACTATTTCTTCCTCAATTTCTCGCCAAATACCTTTTCGAACTTTTCCAATTTGGGTGCAATCACAAATTGGCAGTAAGATTGAGAGCTATTTTGGTTATAATAGTTTTGGTGGTAATCTTCGGCCAAATAGAAATTAGTATAGGCCGTTATTTCTGTTACAATTGGATTCTTAAACGCACCGCTGTCATCCAAATCTTTTTTGTATTTTTCTGCTAATTCTTTTTGTTCTTCATTCACATAAAATATAGCCGAACGGTATTGCGTGCCAATATCATTTCCTTGTCTGTTTAAAGTTGTAGGATCAT
>JBILJL010000348.1:0-2801 GCA_044377255.1 Bacteroidia bacterium | reverse complement strand
ATTTCCATTGCCAGACAATTACTGAAGCAATACATGTATTTGGAAGATGATTCCCCCAATCCTGCGTTTACCTTTAGAAAAACACAGATTTTTGATGATATACGATTAGTCCATCAGTACAACGATACCATTTTAAACGATATTCCAGCAAACGAAAGAATTGGACATTGGGTAGATGAATACTTTAGATTAGGTGATATTTTGGGCTGTATTGAAACTCAGTTTAGCGACCCAAAAAGGATTCGGGAAGTTATTGAACAAATGAAAGAAGAAATCAAATGAAAGAAGAACAACTCATAAAAGACCTGATAAAACAGGGTGAAAGCGAGCAGCTTGAATTCAAAGAGGCTGTTCGTAAGGATGAAATAGCCAAGGTGCTTTGCAGTTTTTTGAATGGCAAAGGTGGGCGTGTGTTGTTAGGAATAACGGATGCAGGAAAACCTATTGGGATTTCTAATGCAAAAAAAAGTATAGAGCAGTTAAAAATGTTTTTGCTTTCTGCCATTGTTCCCGAAGCACCAATAACTATTGACATTGAGCATATCGAAGAAAAGCAATTGATTCTTTTAAAAGTTTATGGTGGCTCAAAGCAACCTTATTTATTTGATGGAAGTATTTACTACAGAGTAGCTAATAAAACAGTAAAGGCCACATCACAACAAATATCGGAATTGATTCACGGGAGGCAGAAATCAGAACTGCATTGGGAACGTCAACCTTGCTTAGGTGTTGACTTGACGGATTTAGACCAAAAATTGATTCTTTCAGTCATTAAAGAATCGAGAGATAATCATAGGGGAAATTTTGAAGGGAATAATGTGATTGATTTTCTTTCACATTACGGCCTGTTTCAAAACGGTTCTTTTACCAATGCTTGTGTGGTACTTTTTGCCAAGACCCCTGCTAAGTATTTGCCACAAATTAGAGTTCAATTAACTGAATATGCAGAAGGTAAAACCGACAATGCCTTATTGAGAAATGAAGTATTCGAAGGCAATCTATTTTCTATTCAGGATAAACTGGAACGTTACATTGAAAATCTTGGCGTTAGAAGTGTGTTTGATAAGAACCAATGGAAACGTATTGACTTTAAGTTTCCTCCCAAAGCTTTACAAGAAGGAGTTATTAATGCTTTAATGCACAGAGATTACAGTAAACATTCCAGTAGTGTTGCAATAAGTATTTATCCTGATAGAATTGTTGTATCAAATAGTGGTAATCTACCTAATGGATGGAAGGATAGTGATATGAAGAAAGACCATAGGTCTGTTCCTTATAATCCAGATATTGCCCATATAGTTTTCTTACGTGGATTAATTGATAAATTAGGTAAAGGAACTATTAAACTACTTGATGATTGCAAAATGGAAGGTCTTAAGGTTCCAGTTTGGGTAAATAATACAGATGGTGTTACACTTACATTTAATGGTCCTAAAGCATTAGCTACTAAAAAAGAGACTAATAGAAATGATGGTGTAAGTGATGGTGTAAGTGATGGTGTAAGTGATGGTGTAAATAGACTGATAGATGATGGTGTAAATGATGGTCTAATTGATGGTGTAAGTGATGGTGTAAAAGTGGAGATTATTAAGATAGTAGAGCTAATTCTAACAAAAGAAGGTGCAAATGCTTTAGATATTGCCACAAAAAGAGGAAAATCTAAACCTACAATAGAAAGATACCTGAGAACAGCCAAGGAAGTAGGAATAATAGAATTTAAAGGAGCAACTAAGACAGGGGGGTATTACCTCACAAAGAAAATGAATTCGCTGAAATGAAATTGATTTTAAGCGGAAATTACCGGATAACTGAAAAGAATTGCCGGAAAAAATTACCGGACTTACTGGATACAAAGTACAAAGCTATTGAAAACAAGACATTTATAGTAAAAACGAATTGCCGGTTATTGCCGGACTAAAAGAAAGTAAAATGAACAACAACACATCTAGTAAAGTAAGCAAAGTATGGAGTTTTTGTAATTCCCTGCGTGATGTAGGTGTAGGATATGGTGATTATTTAGAGCAACTTAATTTTAGAAAATCATGAAAGTCCATTTAGCAAGAACAAAAAATTATCAGGCTGCCGAATTAAGGAAGGTTTACGATTTATTATATCTACATCCTGGCAGTTTGAGTTTTGCCATTTCTGATAAAGTAATTCTTTTTGAAAAAGATAATTTTAAGTGGGAAGAAATGTTCAATGAAATAGAAAGTTACAGAACATTACAAGCTATTCCATCAATAGAAGTTATTGTTGTAGTTACTAATCTGAAAAATGAAAACGAATGGTTCAGTGCTCCTAATCCAAAAGGAACTAATGAAATTTTCATTGATGGGTCCGAATGGGAGAATTATATTTATGCAGAGGCTGCTTACCCAATAGCATATGAAGTTATTGCCAATGTTTTACAACGATTTATGTTTAAAACATGGGAAGACTTTGAAAGTCCATTAATTCATAAAACCCCGATTGGTTGTATCAATGATTTCTGTAACTGGAAACCAGATATAACTTACAAACTACGAACTGCTGACATATGCAGCGATTGCCTAAGTGCAATGGATGAATTGCTTCCTGACAAAGCAATGATTCAACAGAGTATCGAAATAATTGAAGCATTAAGAAAAGGAATGTTGTTTTCCAAAATGTTTCAAAAGTCTCCGGATTTTGAAGAGTATTTGCCTTTTGTTTTGGCTGTAACAAAACGAAAAATCGGAATGACACAGCAGGCTTATACAAAGCTTCAATTGCTGATTGAACATTTTGATTCGATAATAAGGACAACAGTTGTTATATTCAGT
>JBILJL010000347.1:0-2810 GCA_044377255.1 Bacteroidia bacterium | reverse complement strand
CATTTCTAGTGTAGGAATTTCTTCGTTCAGTTGGTTTAGGATTACTTCATCGTGGTGCCAAACTAGGTGTAATATTACATTGTGGTAGGCGGCGTCGTTCTGGTGACCGTGTTTCCTCCAATCGCTGCTATTGATGTGTACCTCCACATTACCCGCCCACTTTGTATTGTCAATTCTTATTAAGGCATTAAAGAAATCTGGTCCAGAATCTCTATTAAGTAACCCCGGTTTAATAACTTCAATCGTTTTCCCTTGACTGCTCATTAACTTATTTTCTAGCAAATATTTGTGTTGCCAGATAAATTGGAGTAGGTTTTCGTTCATAGCGTGTTATTTTTCAGTTAAATTTTTGTTCATTTCGGCCTATTCAAAAATAAACAATACCAATTAATTGGCTTCTGCCGCTGGTATTTACCTAAAAAAATTTATCCGAAAAAAGGGAGGCTAAAAATCCGCAATGAATGATTTACCTTGCGACTTCAATTTTATCCAGTTTATATGAAAAAGTTTTTCATTACATGTTCATTTTTGTTTTTTACAATGATTTCTTTTGGGCAAGCCGCCTTACCTACAAGTTGGAATTTTAGTAATCCTGGTATAGCAAATCCTCCTACCGGATGGACACTTGGATTAGGAACAAACGGAAACCTGACTTATGCAAGCGGAATTGGTGATGCTATTTCAGCTAGGTTGGATGCGACAGGAGAATTTATTACCATTCATATTGCAGATAGACCTGGAAACCTAAATTATTATATAAAAGGAACAGGTTTTGGCGTAAATCCACCATTTACGGGCTCTTTTAAAATACAAGAATCAGTAAATGGGCAGAATTGGACAGATTCTCGAAATCTAACCTCTATGACTGCAAATTTTATAAAATACCAAGAAGTGCTTCAATCTAATACGAGGTATATTCGATTTTATTATGATCAAAAAGTAGATGGTTCAAATGTTTCTCTAGACAGCGTATTAATTCAAGCAGCTCCAGCTCCACCCACACCTGCAATAAATGTTAAACGTGGCACTACATCCTTGGTTGCAGGTTCAACAAGCGTTATAGGAAATACAGCATCAACCGCATTCATATTAGAGAATAAAGGTACGGTTCAAACCTTAACCATCGATAGCATTAGGTTTACAGGTTTAGCTGCTAGCGATTATTCTGTTACCGGCTTACCAATTAGCATCAACGCAAATTCAAGTAATACCGTTAATGTGTTGTTTGCTGCAGGAGCCAATGGCAGCAGGTTTGCAAACATGAAAATTTATTGTAATGATAGCATTAGAAGTCCGTTTAACTTAAACTTATATGGAATTGGAGGAAGCTTGGCCACCGAACCAACCACGGCAGTAAATGCACTTACATTTTCTAATGTGAAATCTTACAGTTACAAAGGCAGCTTTACCTATTTCGGTGCAAAACCGGAGAAATTTATTGTTGTTAGAAAAAAGGGATCAGCCAGTACAGACAAACCTACAGATGGCGCAAGCTATAAACAAGGAGATTATATTGGGAATTCACAAGTGGAGAAAATATGCGATAGCATTGAGTTATTAAGCCCAACGTATATTCAGGCAAATACAAATTACCATTATGCAATTTATAGCTTTAATGGCCCTACAGGATTTGAAAATTACCAAACAAGTAGCTTCTTTCAAAGCAATGTAAGTACGCCAGGAAAAAGTTTCGGTTCATACTATAATGGTATTGATCCAAAGTTGCCTAATTTTGTTACAAGTTTGGGCGCAAAAATTTATCCTCATGATACTATTTATTACAGCAATAATATTCCTCAATTTATTAATCCATGGTTAACACGCGATACCAGCAATGGGCAAAAAGTTGTTACCTGCGTATATACCAACCACCAATATATTTACAACGAGCCTTTTCAATGGGCAAATGGAAGTAATGGTGCTGTGTTAACTCGCGAGCATACTTGGGCTCAAAGTTGGATGCCTAGTAACGTTGGAAACCCAGATTGGCCAAATGCAGCAGGTACCAGCAAAGAATTACCAGAATACAACGATTTGTTTAATTTATACCCAGCTCACCAAGTAAATGCAAACGCAAGGAGAAGTAACAATCCTTTTGATGAGGTTGTTACGCCAACCTATACAGCGCCTACAGGTTTTGGTATGTTAGGAAAAGACAGTGCTAATAGAACAGCTTATGAACCAAAACCAGAACAAAAAGGCGATTTGGCTCGAAGCCTATTTTATATGGCTGTTTGTTATAATGGTGTTAACGGTAAAAATTGGTCGATACCAGCTCAACAAAACATAGCATTGTTAAGGCAATGGCATCAAATGGACCCGGTGGATGACATCGAGATAGCTAAAAATGAATACATAGCTGCCACTCAAAAGAACCGCAATCCATTTATTGATCACCCAGAATGGGCAGATAGGATTAATTTTAGCAATATGAGTTATATTCCAATGGATACCGCTAATCCTAAGAAGCCTTTTGTTGAACTGATTAAACCAGTTGGCAGCGATATTTGGGGTAAAGGAAAAGCTTCGGTAGTGAGTTGGAATGCAGCAGATGTAGATTCAATTATGGTTTATTTTAGTGATGATTCATTGACTACAACTATAATGTTGGGTACTTATCCAGCAAATCAAGATTCTATCAACTTTATTGGTGGTTTTGTTTATACTCGTCCAACTGGCATTGTTATCATAAAGGATAAAAATTCAATGGCTGCAGATACGTCAGCCTATTTTAAATTAGATATGGTAAATGGAATAAAAGAGTTGATTGAAAAACAGGTTGTCATTTTTCCAAACCCTGTATCAGAAAC
>JBILJL010000346.1:0-2813 GCA_044377255.1 Bacteroidia bacterium | reverse complement strand
ACAATAGGCAATTCATTTTGTGGAATGCCATAAGGTGTGAGCAATGTTTTATCTGGGTTCAAATCAAATTCTGCTATGGCTTTTGCTTGATCCACATCACTCACAAAAATGACTAGATTGGCAGATTTATAGACAAATTTCTCATACATATAGAGCAAAGTCCACCACGATTTACCCATGCTTTTAAACCTAAGATATTCTATGTTATTGCTCCTTAAAAATACCTTTTTGCCAGTCATTAATCTTAAAAAAGGTATCATCCATCCCATAAAAGGTTGGTCGAAAAAGATGGCATCTGTTTGATGTGCCTTGATCAATTTATTTATCTTAAATAACAAGAATATATTGAGGTACCTACTAGCTTTAAAAGGCATTCCAAAGATAGGTTCAAAATCGAAATGCTCCTTAATTACATCCTTATAAGGCTCAACAGTAAACACTTTTAACTTGTTTACCTTTCCCATGTAATTCAAAATTTGCAAAGTGGATATTTCACCTCCAGTTGTAGCTGGCAAAAACGGATACGAGATAATAGCGAATATGTTTTTTGACTCTTCCAATAGAAAAAATTAGTCTCGAAAATTAAAGTTAAATCTGTTAATTAATGAATATCTTTTTGAATAAAATTTCCTCTTCACATTTAATTTCTAAAATGTAAATTCCTGCTACTTTGTTTGCTGCATTCATAATTATTTCATATTGCTGATCCAAAATATTTTTACTTTCTAATACGAGTTCTCCATTTAAATTTGTCAACCTAATCGAATAAGGCTGACTGGTATTTTTACTTTCAACAATGAAGTTTCCATTAGTAGGATTCGGATAAACTGTCCACTGCCTATTTGAGTTTTCAAGAGTATTTTCAATTGCCGAAGGAATGGTATAGCAAATTTTTAACTTTGGCCATTTGGTTGAATCGGCATGGTCGCTTGAGGCAAGTATCAACGACCTATAAGTTTGTTCGTTTTTTAATTTCAACATAAAACCAAAATTGCTATCAGGTTGGTTCACCATATCTGTAATTAGCTCCGTAACATCTATGTTTAAATAATCTTGGGTATTATAATCGCTGGTACTCAATAATACTTGTTTTTTATCTGTTGATTTGGGTTGATTGAACCAACTAACCGTGTTTTCATTCCAAGGGTTAATAACTTTTTGAAGATAACTTTCATTCAAACCTGAATGCAATTGAGGTATACCAGAGCTAGTATTACAAAACAAGGAAAGGCTTGCCGAAGAAACCAATGCTCCTTTAGGAAATTTAGATAAATCAAATTGAATCAAGCTACGAGCAATAGTGTATTGGCTTGAATTAGTCCACGACCAGCTGGCAAAATCGCTGGTAATACCAAAATTAGTTTTTGATACATCAGTTCTGCTATCTATCAAAGCGTCCTTTCCTTCATCCGGTCCGGGCTGTAGTAATAAAAAGTTGTTTGTACATGGAGGTAAATAGGTAATCACCAATGTAGGTCTTTTCGTCGAGTCTGGATGGTCGCTCGAAGCAAAAACCATAGAAGAATTGGGCATTTCATTTTGCAATCGCATCAAAAATCCAAAACTGCTGCTTGGTTTATTAATCATTTCTATGATCAATTGCTTCATATCAATATCGGTATAATTTTGAGTATTGTATTGGCTACCTTCTAATCTAACTTGGTTGCTTGAAGTGCTTGATGGTTGGGTGTTCCAAGTTACTGTTGATTCAGTCCAGCTAGAAGTAATACGTTGGATACTGCAAGCATTTCTGCCAGTATGAAGCTGTGTCATTGGTGAGTTGGTGTTGCAATACAAACTCAATTTGGCACTTTTTATAATGGCATCTTTAGGAATATTACTCAGATTAAATTGAAACAAACTTCTTGTAACGGTGCCTCCACCATTGGTAAAAGCCCATGCAGATAGGTCTTCCATGTTACCAAAATTTTCATTGATAACTGCATACCTGTTATCAATCAATGCATCTTTTCCTTCAATACCATCAGGTCTCAAAATCAAGGTAACCTGACAAAATACCTGCAAGGCATTTAAAAGAAAAACAAGGGTAAACCATTTCTTCATGCTGCAATTTAATGGAATAGTATAGCATTAAAAAGTACACACTTTTATTTTTCATCCTGCTAATCCATTACTTTTGAAAAAATCACCACGCATGGATACCATTCAAATTCACGATAAATCATTTGGCATTTTTTTAGAAGAAGAAAAAATAATTTCACGCGTAAAAGAATTGGCTCAGGCCATAAGCATTGATTTTGCAGGTACTCAGCCACTTTTTATTGCAGTGCTCAATGGCTCATTTATTTTTGCTGCCGATATCATGAAATCAATTTCCTTCCCTTGCGAAATACAATTTGTGAAGGTTAGCAGTTACCATGGCGCGCAAAGTAGTGGTAAGGTGCAACAAGTTCTCGGTTTGAACCAAAATATTATAGGTAGAAAAGTAATCATCATCGAAGATATCATTGATTCTGGTTTAACCATAGATTTCTTGCGTACCGATTTACTCAAACAAGAGCCAGAATCTATTTCAATTTGTAGTCTTTTACTCAAACCCAAAGCCCTCAAAGTAAAAATTGATGTTCAATACATTGGGTTCGAAGTAGAAAACCATTTCTTGGTAGGATACGGATTAGATTACGATGGCCTCGGCCGCAACCTTCGTCACCTTTACCGGGTTATAGAATAAAAAAAACTGCTCACACTTTTCAGCACGAGCAGTTTTCAATGGTATATAGTTTAAATTAAACCGTTGGATTTTCTTCTGTATTTTCTGTGGCTGTAGGTTCCACAATATCTTCAACTTTAGC
>JBILJL010000057.1:0-10618 GCA_044377255.1 Bacteroidia bacterium | reverse complement strand
ACTTCAATATCTTCATAAGCTGGTTCCAATCTTTTTATTTCAGCGCCTGCATCATTCACCACATGCAATCCAATAAGGTTGTCTTTCCAAAGCGCCTTAACATATTGCGCTTGTGTTAAATTGCAAAGCAATATATAGATGAGCGAAAATAATATTTTTTTCATTTTGAAGTTTGAGTTTACTATTTTATTAAATTTATTAAAGCAACTACAGCCCTTCATAAATAATGGCTGCACCTTGGCCAACGCCAATACACATGGTTGCTACGCCGTATTTTACTTTGCGTTTGCGCATTTCGTGGATGAGGGTTGTGCTAATGCGTGAACCGCTTGCACCCAATGGGTGACCTAAGGCAATGGCTCCTCCATTTACATTAACAAGGTCTGGGTTCAAACCGAGTTCTTGCATGCATGCCAAACCTTGAGAGGCAAATGCTTCATTGAGTTCTGCTAAGCCTAAATCATTTACACTTAAGCCTGCACGTTTCAATGCTTTTTGTGTGGCTGGCACTGGGCCAATTCCCATTACCGATGGATCTACACCTGCTATAGATTTTGATACCACTCTAGCTATTGGTTTTAAGTTGAAACGTTTTACCGCATCTTCGCTAGCCAATAATAACATGGCCGATCCATCATTGATACCGCTTGAATTGGCGGCTGTTACTGAACCATCTTTTTTAAATGCTGGTTTTAATTTTGCCAATTCTTCTAAGCTACTCAATCGAGGATGTTCGTCTTTATTAAATATTGTTGGATCACCTTTTTTCTGTGGAATATTTATGGCAATCATCTCTTCCGCAAAACGATTGGCTTCATGTGCTGCCAAATATCTTTTTTGAGATTCAAATGCAAAGGCATCTTGTGCCTCCCGTGAAATTTTCCATTGGGCTGCCACATTTTCTGCTGTTTCGCCCATGCTATATGGATGGTATAATGCTGTCAATGCCTTATTGGTAAAACGCCAGCCAATAGTAGTATCATATATTTCTGGTGTGCGCGAAAAAGCTGTTTCTGCTTTGGCCATCACAAATGGCGCACGTGTCATGCTTTCTACACCACCTGCTATGTATATATCTCCATCACCAGATTGTATGGCACGTGTTGCATCCATAATGCTTTGCAAGCCACTTGCACATAATCTATTTACGGTATTTCCTCCAATTGTAGTGGGAAGTCCGGCCAATAATAATGCCATACGAGCCACATTTCTATTGTCTTCGCCAGCTTGGTTTGCGGCACCCAAAATTACATCTTCAATTTCATTTACATCAATTGTTGGATTGCGTTCAATCAATGCTTTTATGGCCATTGCTGCCAAATCATCTGGCCTGATAATGCTGAGTGCTCCTGCAAATTTTCCTATTGGCGTGCGCAAGGCATCTATAACAAATACATCTTTCATTGTATAATTTAAATAGGCTGCAATAATACGAAATAAAATACGAACCTGATTGTGCTATATTTGCCCCATGCACAAGGATGAAAAGGCGAGTATTTTAGATGCTTGCAAGGCTTTATTAGAAACTTGGATGGAAGAAGCCAAAGTTGCCATGCTTGCTGCGCAAGAATCTGCCAATAGCAACGAAAAAAGTAGCATGGGCGATAAATATGAAACAGGTAGAGCCATGGGGCAACTCGACCGCGATATGCATGCCAAACAATTGGCGTTGTTGCAAGATGAATATGCCAAGTTATTGAAGGTTAATATTTCGGTTCAGCATAAAATTGTAGAAATAGGCGCTTTGGTTCAAACCGAAAACCAGCAGTATTGGATAGCAGTTTCCTTAGGACAAATATTGGTTGAAAATAATAAAATAATGGTGGTTTCACCGCAATCTCCAATAGCCAAATCCATGCTTCAAAAAAAGAAGGGTGATAGCTTTGAGGTAAATGGAAAGAGGCAAAAAATTGTAGCGGTTTTTTAATGCTCGTTTTTGCCTTTGCCAAATATGCGCAGCTTAATCACATCTATGCGGGCATGGATTACAGATTCTATAGTTAACTCAAAATTTTCAAGCCTAATTTTTTCTCCAGCCATAGGTATGTTTTCATGACGCGCAATAATAAATCCACCCAAAGTATGGTAATCGCCTTCGGGAATATTTAAGTCGTACTGGTTATTGAGATAATCAATTTCTTGACGCGCAGAAAAGCGGTAATCATGGTCGCTTATTTGCTCCTCAATTAAATCCTCCACATCGTGCTCGTCTTCAATTTCACCAAATACTTCTTCTAAAATATCTTCAATAGTAACAATACCAGCAGTTGAGCCCAATTCATCTACAACCAACGCAAGGCTTTTTCTGTTTCTAATAAACTTATTGAGCAAATCCATAATACTCATGGTTTCGGTAGCAATTTCAACTTTAATAAGAATACTAGGAATGTTTTTGGGTTGCCTAAACATTTCCTTTTGGTGCACATAGCCAATAATTTGATCTGGATTTTCTTTGTAGATGAGTATTTTACTCAAACCAGTTTCCAAGAATTTTTGGTATAAAACATCAATAGAAGATTCAATATCTAATGCCACTAATTCTGTTCTTGGCACCAAGCATTCGCGCACTTTGATATTGCTAAAGTCTAATGCATTTTTAAATATTTCGGTATCTACCTCAATGTCTTCAGGTAAATCTTGTTCGTTTATTTGGTCTATGTATTGGTCCAAATCTACCTTACTAAAAGCAGGGTTTGTTTCTTCAAATTTATCGCCACTTAACCTGGTTAAAATTAACTTAGATAACCAAGAAATGAAATGCACAATAGGATAAAATAAATAATAAAATACCATGAAAGGGTAGATCAATATTTTCAGTAAATTATCTGGGTTAATCCTAAACAATACTTTGGGTAAAAACTCAGCAGTTACCAGTACAATTAAAGTAGAAACAATGGTTTGCATGGAAAGCAATAAAAATAAGCTGTGTTCTAATGCTGGTATCCAATAAATGAGGCTATCATTTAAAATTTTAGCCATATAAATTCCATAAATTACTAACCCAATATTATTGCCAATAAGGGTGGTGCTAATGAACTTGGAAGGATTGGCAATAAACGGTGATAGCAGTTGGGCATAAGTGCTTCCTTGCTTGTTTTTTAACTCAATTAATAACTTATTGGCAGAAATAAAGGCGATTTCCATTCCAGCAAAAAATGCCGAGAAAAGAATGCTACTTACAATGATGACGGAAGGATCCATATTGTGCAAGTTTACGCAAAATGGAGGAATTATAAAAATGTGCTACTTGAGCAAATCACTGGCTTTTACCAAAATGCGCCTAAACACGTAGTCTTGAACCGATGCCATTTGCTCAATATCCGTTAACTTGGCATAATATTTTTCAGGGTCAATCACCAATTCTTTCCCATTTTCATCATACCTGTCTTTGGTTTTTTCGCCAACAAGTTTATTGTAAAGGGTAATATTTTGTTCCATTCCATTGGTTTGCTTTACCCTTATCGTGCAAAAGGGAACTAAGCTAAGTACAGAGTCTCTTTCTAATTTGGTGAAAGTGCTATCATCATAAAATCCTTCGGCGTATTTTTGGGTAAAAGAATATAATAACATTTTTACTTTTAGGGTGTCGGCTTGAACCAAATCGCCGTTGTAATTTAGGATGGTGGATTGCTTTGTAAAAGGCTCTTTTAAAAAGGTAAAAGATTCCTTTTCATTTTTAGGATAGCTAATTTGTACTTCTGCAATATTTTCTGGGGCAATATCAAAAATGAGTTTATTGCGCCATTTAATTTCGGTCATAAAAAACCTTGGCGTTAAATAACCAACAAAGCCTGGAATGTGGATGGCGTATGCCTCATCGTCGCCTTCTAAAAGCATAAAAGTGCCAGTTTGCTCTGGTGTTTCGGATCCAACATAAATTGTTTTCAGTAATTTATCTCCATGGTAAATTTCGGTTTTTATACCCCTCGATGCCAAAATTCCCATAGCAGTATTGTGCATGCTTGGCGGAATTGGTTTTTGAATTTGCATGTTGTGAAAGGTGCTCAACAACAATTTTATTTTAACCTCATCGGCCAAAATTTTTCCATTTACCATCCAAGTATTGTTTGCATTTCTTTCCAATAAAACTTTTTCGCCAGATTTATTGGCCATAAATATTTTGCTTACCAAACTGGTATCTTCTATTGAAAAGTCGCCCACAGCCCTAATGCTAGTTCTCCAAGGCTTCTTGCTAATAAGCCAATAGGAGAGTCCCAGTGCTAATAAAAGTGCGGCCAATATTTTAGTATTTCTATTCATATTATGCAGTGTACTTTCTTATTCTAATCCATTTATTCAACATCCCAAAGAACAAAATCAAAGCTATAGGTAAACCAATATTGAGCATTACCCAAAAATTGCGGTCGCGTTTTATTTTACCTTTATCTAATAAGCGCAATTTTATTTCCTTAGACCGTATTTCAATAATGCCACTGTCATCGCATAAATAATCCATGCAATTTTGGATCAACTTTTTGTTGCCAAAAGTTTCTTGAGTATACCTGTCATAGCCCAATGGAAATACTTCTCCAGAAGATTTTTTAAACTGGTTTCTTATCACATCACCATCCGAAATAACAATCATTTTGTTGTTGTCAATATGATCTTTAAAAGGCACATCAGGTGTTTGGGTTGCATCATAGCGGTATTGAAAATTAGAGGTAAATTTACCTTCTAACAAAATGCCCATGATAAAATTTCCTTTGCTATTTCTTCTAAACATTTCGGGCTGTAAATCTAACCTTGCGGTATTTAAATCAACCCTAACTGGAGCCGTTAAAACCCTGCTGTAAGGCGAACTTTGAAACAAAACTGTTTTCTTAATTTCGGGGTTGTTAAGTGTGTCAATAGAGGAGGCAAATTGAAACCAAACAGGCTCTATACCTTTCACAATGGGGTGGTTAACTGAACCTGCAGCAACTGGGTAAAAAGGCCAAGGTAAAAGCTTTTGCTGTGGCACGCCATCTTTTAGTCCACTTAAAATAGGAATGGCATTGCATTGTAAATCTTGAACAATGTTCGCATTGATCCTAATGCCGTATTTAAAGAACATGTCGTCAATATGGGTTGGGTAGGTTCCACTAATAAATATATTTTCTTTGTACAAGCTATCCATTTCTGCTTGTTGCGATTCTATCAACCATAAAACCTTACCGCCATTCATGATATATTGGTCTATTTTAAACTTGTCGAACTCAGTAATCTCTCTTGTTGGTTTGGCAATAATAATTCCAGCATAGTCATTTAATCGCTGTGGAACTTGAATACTCAAGGGTAATCGTTCTACTTCATAAAATTGTGATAAAGTTGCTTGTGCTTCTGCCATATCCCATCTGCCAAGCTCTCCATGGTCTTCAATGATGGCAATTTTTTTACTCTTACCTTGAGTAGCTTTTCTTAAGGCTTGTGCTATTTCATATTCTAATAATTCAATAGAGCTATTTATAACTAATTCTGGATCTTGACCAAATTGGTTTTTCAATAAATTAATAGGAAACTCTTGCCCTTTATAATACATTATTCCACCTGGAATTATAATCTTTTGAGCAAACTCATCTTCCTTTTTAATTTGTACATTAGTTGGCTGAAGTCCTTTATTACCTAGTTCAACAATAATGTCTTCTGTTTTCTTGGCATCGGCTTTTACAAATGGGTCAATAAATTCATACTCAATATTTCCATGACTGTATGCGCTAAATTCATCGAGCATTTCTTTGGTAGATTTGCTCAAACGTTTAAAGCCTGCCGGAAAGTCTCCTTCTAAATAAACCTTAATAAAAAGGGGTTGATCTACTTTAGCCGCGAGGTTTTTACTTGCCTCTCCCAACGAAAATCTTTTTTCTTTGGTTAAATCAATTCTAAAGAAAAATGGGTTCAAAACTAAATTGAATAAAACCACTATGGCAAAAACCATTATTAGTTGAATAATGCTTTGTTGCTTGTTGCTTTTAGGGGCAGCATTTGCCCTTGTTTTAGTATTTAACTTTACCATTTTCTAGCCCCAAAAATGGTTTTGGTAGCGGTAATAAATACCACGTCAAATCCGATGAAATAAATAAGGTCTCTTGAATCTATAACGCCCCTGCTGATGCTTTGGTAATGGGCGTTGATGCCTAGTCCTGCAATAGCCGCATCCCACGAACCCAATAATTTAAAATCTGCTATTAATTCAAATAGATTATAAAACAAAAAACATAGAAACATGGATACCACAAATGAAACTATTTGATTGTCGCTTATGGCAGATGCAAACATGCCTATAGCCACAAAGCAAGCACTTAAAAAGAATAAGCCAATATATGAACCCCAAATGGCCCCACTATCAATGTTACCAATTGGCGAGCCCAATTGGTAAATGGTAATATAATAGATGATAGTTGGTAACAAAGTAAATAAAACTAGGGTTAACCCTGCAAAGTATTTACCCAAAATTATTTGTAAATCTGTGATTGGTTTGGTGGTTATAATTTCGATGGTGCCATTCTTTTTTTCTTCGCTTAAGCTACGCATGGTAATGGCCGAAATTAAAAAAATAAACAACCAAGGTGCCATACTAAATAAAGTATCGAGGTTTGCATAACCATTATCAAATACATTGTAATCTGGCAGCACCCAAGTAAATAAGCCTATAGCCAGCAAAAATACGAGCATAACCACATAGGCAATCAATGAACTTAGGAAGCTGCGTATTTCCTTTTTATAAATACTATACATGCTTATTTTGTTAATAATTGAAACACTTCTTCCAATGAATTTTCTTCTACTTTCATCGATAATATTAGCCAATTGTTTTGTTGAGCTAGTAAGGCCAAGTCTTCTCTTATATCGCTTTTTGTTTTTAAGCGGTATAGCTTGCCATTTTGTTCGGTTTGAACCAAACCTTTTAATGAAGCAAATAAATTACTTGAGATTTCATCTTTAAGTTCTATGGTTATGAAATACTCTTTATCTGATTTCTTTTGTAAATTTTCAATGGCATCATCTGCTACAATTTTTCCTTTGTTTACAATGATAACTCTGGTGCACATGGCCTCTACCTCTTGCATAATATGGGTAGAAAATATCACTGTTTTATTTTTACCAATTTCCTTAATCAGGTTCCTAATTTCTATTACTTGATTGGGATCAAGCCCACTTGTAGGTTCATCTAAAATAAGTACTTCTGGGTTGTGCAACATGGCTGCGGCTAGTCCAACTCTTTGTTTATACCCTTTAGATAATTGTCCAATTTGTTTGTTACGCTCCAGTGTTAATCCTGTTTTACTAATCATAGATTCAACTGCCGCTTCAGCAATTTTGCCGTTCAATCCTTGCAAACCTGCAGAAAATAGTAAGTATTCTTTGATATACATATCTGTATACAAGGGATTGAGTTCTGGCAGGTATCCAATTTTTTTGCGGGCTTCCATGCTTTGTGTATTTACATCAAATCCACAAACGGTAGCGCGGCCTTCTGTTTGGGGAAGGTAACCTGTTAAAATTTTCATGGTGGTAGATTTTCCTGCACCGTTTGGACCTAAAAATCCTAAAATTTCACCGGGTTTTACCTCAAAGCTGATGCCATCAAGGGCTTTCTGCTTTCCATATATTTTTGTTAATCCATTTACTATAACCGACATGCTTAAATATTTTAGCTCATTTACCTTGCGAATATGGGTAAGTCAGCGAAAATAGGCAAATGGTTGGAAAAAATTCTAAATAGCTACTGCTATTCAAAGAATAAGCCCAATGACATTTAAGTTTCAATGGGCTTATTAATCCAAATAGGAAAATGGAAATGGTGGTTAAAATCTCAACCTCGCACCAAAACTAGATTGAATAGTTGGTAACAAATAAGTTTGAAGTTCAGTAATGGCCATGGCGGTAAGTCCTGTTTTTACTTCCATAAACAAAGAGGTTTGGTTCAAAACGGGTGTTGTTTTACCTAATCTATAACTTAATCCAGCAGGCACGTATACTCCCAACATCCAAGCTCCTTTGTTTTTATTCCATTCATTTTTAGCACTTATTTCACCAGCCTCATAAAAAGATATATTTCCACCATCACTTGATTTGATATTGCTTTGAGAGGTATAATAAATTTGGGTTTGGTTGTTAAAAGTGAGGCCAACATTTATGCCAATGCCAATATATAGTGAGAACCTTCTGTCTGGGTTTGTATGGAAAAGAATATCTGCCATTAAGCGTGCCTGACTACTAGAGTAACTTACATTAACTGATTCATAAAAAACTGAATCGGTATAAATTCTCTTGCCGCTGCTTGATATAAATGTATCGGATGGAGTGCTCACCTCATTCGACCAATAATTACCAATGCTTTGGGTGGAGCCGTATCCAAATCCAAATCTTAATTGCGGACTATGTTTCCTCTCCTTTGGTTTGCCAAAATTATAGGTTCC
The DNA here is from genome assembly GCA_044377255.1 of Bacteroidia bacterium. GTDB lineage: Bacteria > Bacteroidota > Bacteroidia > UKL13-3 > UKL13-3 > B1. The sequence goes on along the minus strand of JBILJL010000057.1, from coordinate 2,219 downwards.
TATTTGGGCATCAAATGATATTCCGCCTATAGCCGAAGCATTTATGGGATTGTGATTGGTATTCCCTTGATATTGGTAACCACCAAAACCAAATGAGCGTTTAAAGTTGCTCAAATCACTTTGCAAAATTTTGGAATTTGGTGCCAACAATTTGGCATCATTTAATAACAGTGTAGGAGCAATATAGGCAATGCTTCCCCAAGATAAATAGGTTTCCAGGTAAGTTGGTTTTTCATACTTTTCCTGGCCAAAAGCCTTGGTATTAATTAATAAAGCTAATACCATTACAGCGCAAATTTTTGATTTCATTTTTGGTTAGATTTTTAACAATACGATTTTACTACTAATTTTATTGTTTAAATATGATTTTTATGTGATTTAAAATTAATTGTTGCGCATTAATTAATTTTTCCGTAGCCATTTCCCGCATGAAAAAAAATTGCTAACACCTTAAAACAAAAAAGCAGGCAACCCTAAAGTCACCTGCTTTTTCCAGAGCTAAAAGCTAACAGCCAGAAGCCAGCGGCCAGAAGCCAGAAGCCAGCGGCCAGAAGCGTCTTCCCCCTTACAACACATTAATCTCTTTCAAAACCACATTCATGGCTCTCACTGCATCAGCACTTTTGTTAAATGCTGCTTGCTCATCTGCTGTTAAAGTATAATCAACAATGCTTTCCCATCCGTTTTTGCCAATAACCACAGGCACGCCCATGCAGATATCAGATTGGCCGTATTCGCCATCTAAAGACACACAGCAAGGCATGATGCGTTTTTGATCGCGAACGATGCTTTCAACTAAAAATGCTGAAGCTGCACCTGGTGCATACCAAGCAGAGGTTCCTAATAATTTTGTTAAAGTAGCTCCACCCACCATAGTTGCATCGCTAATTTCTTTTAATTGGTCTGCACTCAATTTTGTAGAAACTGGAATACCATTTAAGGTTGCCAAACGAGTTAATGGAATCATTGTGGTATCACCATGACCGCCAATTACGGTTCCTTGGATATCGGCAGTTGGTTGGTTCAAAGCTAAGCCCAAATAGCACTTAAAGCGTGCGCTATCTAGTAAACCTCCCATACCAATGATCCTATTTTTTGGCAAGCCTGTAGCTTTTAATGCCAAGTAAGTCATGGTATCCATTGGGTTCGAAACAACTATAATGATAGCATTAGGAGAATGCTTCAATACATTTTCCGCAACTGTTTTTACAATGTTTGCATTGGTACCAATTAATTCCTCACGAGTCATACCTGGTTTACGAGGAATACCCGAAGTAATAACTACCACATCTGAATTGGCAGTTTTGCTATAATCATTGGTAGTACCACTGATACGGGTTTTAATTCCCAATAGTGAAGTGGTTTGGTAAATATCTAGCGCCTTGCCTTCAGCAAAACCTTCTTTTACATCTAATAAAACTACTTCGTCAGCTAATTCGCGGTAACAAATTACATCGGCAGTGGTAGCACCTACGGCACCCGCGCCAATCACAGAAACTTTAGTCATTGTATATTTATTTAAGTTGTTTAAAAAATAAGTCCTGCGAAAATAGCAAGGTTTCTCATATTAGGAAATGATTTAAGTTGGAAAAATAGCTGTTGGTAGTAAAAAGTATCAGGTTGTAGGCAAAAAAGTTGGTAAAATAATTAATGAATATTTAAAAATCATTTTTGCAATTGCCAGGCAAATCTGTTCATCTTCCAAGTATTTTTTTACATTTGTAGCACTATGCTCGATAAATTTGGTATTGCAAAACGCATTGCACAAGAATTAAAAGATGGTTATTATGTTAACCTTGGTATTGGAATTCCCACACTTGTTGCCAACTATGTGCCGCATGGCATTGAGGTAATTCTACAATCTGAAAATGGTTTATTGGGTATTGGTCCTTTTCCATTTGAGGAAGATGTAGATGCAGATTTAATCAATGCAGGCAAGCAAACCGTTACAACCACAAAAGGTTCTAGCTTCTTTGATTCGGCCATGAGCTTTGGTATGATTCGCAGCGGTAGGGTAGATCTAACCGTTTTAGGTGCCATGGAAGTGGCCGATAATGGTGATATTGCTAACTGGAAAATTCCAGGGAAAATGGTCAAAGGCATGGGTGGTGCCATGGATTTGGTAGCGTCTGCCAAAAACATCATTGTTGCCATGCAACACACCAATAAGGCCGGTGAAAGCAAGCTTTTGAGTGCTTGCACCCTCCCGATAACAGGTT
>JBILJL010000345.1:0-2828 GCA_044377255.1 Bacteroidia bacterium | reverse complement strand
CTATTAAGCATATGAACAACCCCACCTGGAATGGAGTATTTTGGGTGGTAATGTTGTTTATTTCAATCAACGCCATCGCCAAGAGTTTTATTGGAGAAGGCAAAGGTAAAAACCTTTATTTTCATATGTTGGTTCAGCCACAACAATTGCTATTAGCAAAATTTATTTACAACGCTATACTCAACCTAATTTTAGCGGTTCTTTGTTTACTTGCATTTACGGTCCTTTTAGGAAATCCAATTCAATCTGTTGGCCTGTATGTATTGGTAACTATTCTTGGCTGTATGGGCTTTGCTAGCACATTTACCATGTTATCTGCCATTTCTTCAAAAGCGGGAAATAGTAATTTATTGATGCCAGTTTTAAGTCTGCCCATAATTATTCCATTATTGCTCATAATCATCAAAGCTTCCATGCGATCAATGGATGGACTAGATGAAACATTGATATACAAAGATTTAGGTATCCTCTTATTATTCAATATTTTGATACTTTCATTAGCTTATATCTTGTTTCCATCCATTTGGAAAGAGTAAATTAAAATTTACCTTAACTTAGCCTTATATTTGAAACTTTCAATCACCAGGGCTTTTTACCCTTTATTGTTTTGAACTATGAGTAAAAAAGGAAGAATTTTAGTAGCCATGAGTGGCGGCATTGATAGCACCGTTGCAGCAGTTTTATTAGCCGAAGAAGGTTATGAAGTAATTGGTGTTACCATGAAAACATGGGATTACCAAAACAGTGGAGGTAGCAAAAAGGAAACTGGATGCTGCAGCCTCGACTCAATCAATGATGCCAGAGCTATTGCTGTTCAGTATGGCATTCACCATCTTATTTTGGATATCAGAGATGAATTTGGAGATTTTGTTATCGATAATTTTATTGAAGAGTACTTAGCTGGAAGAACCCCCAATCCATGCGTTTTGTGCAATACTCACATTAAATGGGAGGCCTTATTAAAAAGGGCAAATCAATTAGACTGCGAGTATATAGCCACAGGACATTATGCTCAAATACGCAATGAAAACAACCGTTTCGTCGTTAGTAGGGGATTAGACCACAACAAAGATCAAAGTTATGTGCTTTGGGGCTTGAGCCAAGAAAGTATGGCTCGAACCACTTTCCCTTTAGGTGGTTTTCATAAAACTGAAATTCGTCAAATGGCATTAGACAGAGGATTTACCGAATTGGCTAAGAAAAGCGAAAGCTATGAAATTTGCTTTGTGCCAGATAATGATTACAGAGGCTTCTTAAAAAGAAGGGTAGAAGGGCTGGAGGAAAGGGTAGATGGGGGATTGTTTGTAAACCGAGAAGGTAAAGTTTTAGGGAAACACAAAGGTTATCCTTTTTATACCATTGGCCAAAGAAAAGGCCTAGAAATAGCTCTGGGTGAACCAATGTTTGTGTTAGAAATTAACCCAGATACCAATACTGTTGTACTTGGTAGGGAAGAGGAGTTAAAGAGAAATGGCATGTGGGTGAGAAATATCAATTTACAAAAATATGCTGGTATAGATTTTCCCATGGAATCATTAACCAAAGTAAGGTATAAAGATGCCGGAACACCTGCATTAATTACCCAAGAAGGAAACAGAATGAAGGTAGATTTTCACTCCGAAGTAAAAGGAATTGCCCCAGGGCAAAGTGCTGTTTTTTACGAAGGCAACGATGTTATAGGTGGGGGTTGGATTCAATCAAGTTACGAAATATAAAAATGAAATTGAATATAGTAAATAGCCTTTTGAGCAGTTTTATTGTTTCATTTTTGTTGCTAAGTGCTTCCTGCTCTAAGGATGAACCAACAAATGAATCTATAGATTTAGGTTATGATTTTTATCCAATTGATTCGGGCTGGGTTAGGGTGTATCACGTTGATTCTATAGCCTTTGACGACAATTCGCAAACTATAGATACTTTTCAATTTACCTTAATTGAAAATACCGAGGGCAAAATGAAAGGGCAAAATTTGGATGGCTTTCAAATTGTCAATCGTTGGGTTCAAACAGAAACTGGCCAATTGCCGCAAATACGAAGCAGTTTATTTGTAATGAAAACAGCAAATAACCTTCAAAGAATGGAAGACAATGTTTGTGTGGTTAAATTGGTTTTTCCAATCGGCAATACCACTAGTTGGAATGGAAATATGCTCAATAATTTAGGCAGAAGAACATTTACGCTGCAATATTTAGGTAAATCTTTTACAAATGAAGATACAACATTTAATAATTGCGCTGCTGTTCAAGAGGCTTTAACAAATAACTTGGTAGAAGAAATTTTGGTAAGAAGTATCTATTGCAAAGGAGTTGGGTTGGTTGATTTTACTAATAACTATATCAACACCCAACAAACTGGTAAATCTGGATATAAAATCCATCAGCAACTTAAGTATTATTATCGCCCATGAGGTATTTATTGCCTTTGCTGCTATTATTCGGTTTGAACCTAAACGGCCAGCAGCGTTATTATTTTGTGGCATTTAATGATAAGCCTAACTTTAAGGTTCAGCTATACGAACCCGCATCGTATATTTCAATTAAGGCAATTGAACGTAGAACAAGAAATAGAGTTCCTTTAAATGCGAATGATGTTCCACCAGATAGCGCTTATTTAGCAAAGCTTTCAACCCTTCCATTGCTAATGTTTGGTAACAGCAGGTGGTTTAATGGAGCCATTGTATTGAGTGATTCAAAAAACATCATGGATTCAATTAAAGCCCTGCCGTTTGTAAGTAAAGTTACTTATTTAGGTCCTGCTTATTTTTATGAAGAAAGTGACGGTGCCACTGAAAATAGCTTGGATAATCAAATTAAAATTTTGGAACAAAG
>JBILJL010000344.1:0-2833 GCA_044377255.1 Bacteroidia bacterium | reverse complement strand
CTGCTCAAATTATTGTTGGGGCATCGCAACCCAATTTGTATTTGAACAACCTAAAAGGTAAAAAAGTAGGCTTGGTGGTGAACCAAACTTCGGTTGTGGACAAGGAACATTTGGTAGATTTTTTACTCAAAAATAAAATCAACATTACCTGCATTTTTGCTCCTGAGCATGGATTTAGAGGAGATCATTCGGCAGGGGAAAAAGTAAAAACCACGGTAGATTCAAAAACCAAATTACCCGTATTCTCCTTGTATGGCAATTACAAAAAGCCCAAGGAAGAACAATTGAAGAATTTAGATATTGTGGTGTTTGACATTCAAGATGTAGGGGCAAGATTTTATACTTATATCTCTACCTTACATTATATGATGGAAGCTTGCGCAGAGCAAAATAAAACATTGTTAATTTTGGATCGACCCAACCCTAATGGCCATTATGTTGATGGACCCATTTTAGATACTGCCTATAAATCGTTTGTTGGCATGCACCCAGTTCCTGTGGTTCATGGCTGTACCATTGGAGAATATGCGCAAATGATTAATGGTGAAGGTTGGCTTAAGAATGGCATTACATGTAAAATTATAGTTGTTAAAGTAAAAAACTATTCACACCAATCTACCTACACATTACTGATAAAGCCCTCTCCAAACTTACCAACCATGAACAGTATTTATTTATACCCGAGTCTTTGTTTTTTTGAAGGCACTAATTACAGTGTTGGAAGGGGAACCAATAAACCATTTGAAAGAGTTGGCAAACCTCTGTGCACCATAGGAACAGACACTTTTACTCCAAGAAATATACCTGGAGTGGCAGAAAATCCGCCGTTTGAGGGTAAGGCGTGTAAGGGAATTTTATTGAGTGATTATGGTCAAAACATTGCACCCTTTGAAGGGAAAATAAATTTATATTGGCTCATCAACCTATATAAAAACGATACAAATAAAGATAAATTTTTTACGCCTTTTTTTGAAAAATTAGCTGGTACCAATCTCCTAAGGCAGCAAATTATGGAAGGCAAAACTGAGGATGAAATTAGAAAAACTTGGCAGGCAGGGCTAAAGAAATACAGGACAACTCGCCATAAATATTTACTTTATTCAGATAAAGAATAAGCCATTTTACAGCATATTCATCATTTTCAGCACCTTCTCAACATCTTCAGGCGTATCAATACAATGGCTATCAAAGGCGGTTTGAACCAACTTGATTTTAAAGCCATTTTCTAACCAACGCAATTGCTCTAAACTCTCTGCCTGTTCCAACGCAGAAGGCTTCAATTGAGTGAGTTGTTTTAAAACATCTGCCCTGTATACATACATGCCCACATGACGAAAGTATGGATGGTGTTTGTGCCATTCTGTTTGGGGAACCCCTTTAATAAATGGGATCACCATTCTACTAAAAAACAAGGCCTCGTTTGAGGAATTCATCACTATTTTAACCTCACCACTATCGAAAAGAATATCATGGCTATCAACGGTAATCATTTGAGTGGCGAGTTCTGTATGGCCATCGCAAACATCTGCTAATTCATTAATTTGTTCGGGATTGATAAACGGCTCATCCCCTTGAATATTTATCACATAGTCAAAAGATTTTCCATAATTAATTAAAGCTTCAAAACAACGATCGGTTCCACTTGGGTGATCTTCTTTGGTTAATACCACCGTTGCCTCAAAAGACTGAGCATGTGCTACTATTCTTTGGTCGTCTGTAGCAATAATAACTTCGGTAAGTTTGGATGCTAATTTTGCTTGTTCGTAAACTCTTTGGAGCATACTTTTACCATTAATTTCTATTAGCGGTTTGCCTGGATACCTGGTACTGGCATACCTAGCTGGAATAATTCCGATTATTTTCATGCAATAAATACTATTATACAACAAATATACAATAAACAAGGTTTGTATAGAAAGGTAACAATTTCTGATTTTTTAACTAATCTTGTACAATGTATAAATTATTGATTTGGTTTCTACTTTTCATTGCCTCTGCATCTATTGAGGCACAAGTATATGAGAACAATACGTTTGACCCAAAAGTTCAAACTATTTTATTTGGCAAAAATGGCACCGACGATAGGTACCCAATTATTAATTTTAACTCCCAAGAAGTGCTTAAGTTGAGTTTTGATATATTGGGAAATCAAAATGAAAACTTACAGTATACTTTCATTCATTGCGATGCCAATTGGAAACCAACAAATTTGAACCAAAGTGAATATTTAAATGGGTTAACCTTCGACAATATTTCAAATTTTAGTTTTTCTACAAATACCTATTCAAAGTACGTTCATTATAATATTTATATTCCAAATGAGAATATGAAGCCACGGATTTCGGGCAATTACATAGTAAAAGTATTTAGGAATTTTGATGAAGAAGATTTACTATTTACCCGGAGAATGTTGGTATTAAGCAACTCCACCCAAATTGAAGCTAGGGCAAGGCCAGCATCGTTAGCAGAATTTAGGTATAGCAAACAAGAGGTGAATTTTTTGGTTGAGGTGAACCCCAATATAGTGGTAAATCCAATGGAAGATGTGAAAGTGGTTCTGATGCAAAATAGCAGGTGGGACAATGCGATTACGGGATTAAAACCGCAGTTTTTGTCGAATAACAAACTAGATTATTCCTATTTGGATAAAACGCTTTTTAATGGAGGAAATGAATTTCGGTTTTTTGATATTCGTCAGCTCAGACAGTTCTCTACCAATGTAAGGAGTAAAAGAACAGATACCGTGGTGCATGTGATGTTAAACCTAGATGAAAGTAGAGGTGCCAATCAATATTTTACTTATATTGATTATAATGGAAAAAGGTTGATCCAA
>JBILJL010000343.1:0-2834 GCA_044377255.1 Bacteroidia bacterium | reverse complement strand
CTTACTTACTTTATCTTCAATTTGGCAAATTTCAAAACCAAAACTTTTTTTCCTGCTGAGTCAAAATCAATAGTTGCCTTTCTATTATCGCCATTTCCCTCTAAGCTCTCTACTAAACCCAAACCAAATCTTTGGTGTTCAACCTTCATTCCTGCTTCTAAATTACTAGTATCATCGGCTTCAAAATTTGGATCAACCGGAGCCTGGGTTACAGCGGCAGTTCTGGGTTGTGGCCTGTTAAAAGTAAGGGCTTTTTTAGGTAAACCGCTCAATGTAGCACTGCTTTTTTGTGCGCCATGTTCTTTCTCATTAAATTGTCCTCTTGGCCCAAATACATTTTCAAAATGCAAAAATTGCGGGTCTAATTCAGTTAAAAACCTACTCGGTTCTGCATTCACAATATTGCCAAATTTAAACCTGCTAGTGGCAAAACTGATGGTCACCTTTTTCATGGCCCTAGTTATAGCCACATAAAACAAGCGCCTTTCTTCTTCTAACTCCTGCCTGCTGTTTAAGCTAAGCTGACTAGGAAACAAATTCTCTTCCAAACCAACTACATGCACATATTTATATTCCAAACCTTTTGCAGAGTGAATGGTCATTAGGCTAACATGATCTTGGGTTTGATCCTTGTCTTTATCGTCGTTGGTTAATAGCGCCACATCTGCCATAAAATCAGCTAAGGTTTTTGGTCTTGCAACGCCGTCTTCATCGGCTCCATCATCCAAACTAAACTCTTTTATACCATTGAGCAATGCTTCTGTATTTTCATACCTAGCAATGCCTTCAACCGTTTTGTCTTCGTACAAAGATTTCAATACACCGCTCGATTTTGCGATGTGCATGGCCACTTCGTAAACGTTGCGATCAAGCATTGCCTGAAAACTTTTTATCATGGTTACAAAGTCTTCAATGGCACTCATGTTCTTGAAGCCAATTTGATTCACTTGCTCCATTACTTGCCACAAACTTACTTTGTGCTGGTCTGCAACAACAGCTAGTTTTTCTAAACTTGTTTTTCCAATACCGCGGGTTGGATAATTGATCACCCTTTTTAAGGCTTCTTCATCATTTGGGTTCAAAACAATTCTGTAATAACCCAATAAATCTTTCACTTCCTTTCTCTGGTAAAAAGACAAGCCACCATATATTTTATAGGGAATATTGAGTTTTCGAAGTGCTTCCTCCATCGACCTACTTTGGGCGTTGGTTCTATATAAAATGGCAAAATCTTTGTTCATGGCTTGGCTATTCATTTTATCTTGGAAAATTGCCGAGGCCACCATTTTGCCTTCTTCATTATCAGTTAAAGCTTTAAAAACCCTAATTCTTTCACCTGTTTCATTGTCGGTCCAAACCTTCTTTTTTATTTGGTCCCTATTTTTTTCAATAACGCTTGAGGCTGCATTCACAATGGTTTGCGTGCTTCTGTAATTTTGTTCTAGTTTAAAAGTTTTTACATCTGGAAAGTCTTTTTGAAAACCCAAAATGTTTTTGATATTGGCTCCCCTAAAGGCATAAATACTCTGCGCATCATCACCAACCACGGCAATGTTTTCATTTACCGTAGCCAGTTTTTTGATAATCATGTATTGCGCATGGTTGGTGTCTTGAAACTCATCTACCATGATGTACTTAAACATGTGCTGGTACTTATTTAACACATCTAAATGATTGGCAAAAAGCTTGTGGGTATTCACCAATAAATCGTCAAAATCCATGGCCCCAGCTCTAAAACACCTGTCTTGGTATGCTTTAAAAAGTTGACCAAATTTTGGACGGCCACTGCTTGCATCGTTTTCTGAATATTCACCATTGCCAAGGTATTCTTCGGCTGTAATCAATACGTTTTTTGCAGCCGATATTCGTCCAAGCATATTTGATGGCTTATACAGCTTGTCATCCAATTTCATCTCCCCTAAAATGGTTTTGATTAAACTTTTGCTATCGTCCGAATCGTAAATGGTAAAGTTTCTTGGATACCCAATTCTTTCACTTTCACTTCTTAAAATCCTTGAAAAAATACTGTGGAAAGTACCCATCCAGATATTTTTTGATTCGGTTCCTACTGCCTCATAAATCCTATGGCGCATCTCTTTAGCAGCCTTGTTGGTAAAGGTGAGCGATAATATTTGAAATGGATCAACGCCATTCCTTAACATGTGTACAATTCTATAGGTAAGTACCCTTGTTTTGCCAGAACCAGCCCCAGCAATAATCATCACTGGTCCATCAATTTGTTCTACTGCCGCCCTTTGCGAAGGGTTTAATGTCTCTAAATAATCCACCTAACAAAGGTAAGTTAAGAATTCTTTTTGTTAGGAACTAAGATTTCAACATAAGAAATATTATACAGCACCCTGCTGAGAGTTAATGTAAAAATAGTATTCACACAGAAATGGCTTAACGATTTCTTTATTAGACAATTGTTAGCATTCTCAACGGTAATTTCCTGTTAAATAGCTTGTAGGATAGCATTATTTTGGTACTTTTGAATTTTAATAAACCTATTTCATGTTGAACCAATATTTCGACCAAAACAAACAAAAGTTTTTAGATGAACTTTTTGAATTATTACGCATCCCTTCTATTAGTGCTGATTCGGCTTATCACAATGATATTGTTGAGGCAGCAAATTATATTAAAAATAAACTAATTGCTGCTGGTGCAGATAAAGTTGAACTTTGCGAAACTGCTGGTAACCCTATTGTTTATGGGGAGAAAATAATTGACCCTAGTTTGCCTACCGTTTTGGTTTATGGCCATTATGATGTTCAACCTGCTGTTCCATTGGAGTTATGGGATACGCCTCCGTTTGAACCAACCATTCGTAA
>JBILJL010000342.1:0-2844 GCA_044377255.1 Bacteroidia bacterium | reverse complement strand
ATAACCATTAACCATAGAGGTCACGGAGGGAAGACACAGCGCTTTATGAGGATAAAAAAATAATTCAGAATTAAATAAGCTTACTCCCATTCGGCACCATAACTTGTGGTTGGCTCAAAACAATATTGCCCTCCGCATCTGCAAAGCCTGTCACCAAAAACTCAGAAATGAAATCCGCAATTTGCTTGGGTTCAAAATTGATTACCCCAATTATTTGTTGCCCAACCAAAGCCTCGCAGGTATAATTAACTGTAATTTGAGCACTACTTTTTTTAATCCCAAACTCACCAAAATCTGCCCAAATTTGATATGCGGGTTTTTTAGCTTTTTCAAATACCTGCGCCTTTATGATGGTTCCAACTCTCAGCTCTACTTTTTCAAAGTCGTGCCAAGAGATTGGTTCAAACAATATTAATTCATTCATACAGCAATATAATCAATTGTAAGTTTATTTTTCTTCATTAACTTGCAGATATGAAATACATTAAACTTTTAATTTTTATGAGCTTCATCGTTTTTGGGGCTTGCAAAAAGGAGAACACAAACAACAATGGAACACCTACTCAATCTTGCCAAATTAAAACCTATACTTTTAACGACAGTCTCGAATATACTTATAATATGGATGACAAAGATAGGATTGAAAGTATAATCACTAAAAACGAATATTCTGGGGATAGTAGCATTTTATATTATGCCTATGATGGCAAAATAGTTGAAACGAGTGATGGCCAGACGATTTATTTAAATGACAGAAATTTGGCAGATAGCTCAAATTTTGAACTTGATTTTAATGGAACCAAGTTCCCTGGAAAGGCAAGAAATAAATACAATGCTGCCAATCAAATGATTCAGCAAGTGTTAGAGTTTGATATTTTTGCTACCCATTTTGTTTTTACCAGCGATTATACTTGGGTAAACGGACAATTGACTCAAAAAACAGAATTGGTTGAATCATCTAGCAGTCCAGATCGCACAACAACTTATAACTATACTTATGAAAATAGGTTAATTGACAATAGTGCAATATGGCTAGCCAAGCATGGTTTTTTAGGTAATGTAACACCACAAGCATTATTAGAAGAAACTGCTTTGATAGATGGTACTGAGGTAAAAACTACCTATGAGTATGTTGTTTACAAAGGAAATATCGAACTTAAAATAGCAATTATTGACAACGATAGGCAAATCTATTATAGATATCAATGGCTTTGTCAGTAATTCTTGGGTTTTAAAGAAATAAAAAAAATTGCTTTTTTATTCCCCAATTACCTTATATTATTCCCTTCAACCAACTTCTTAATCTCCACCAAAATTGGATTCCAGCCTTCGCCGTTATTAGAGCTTTCTTGGTACCTTCTTTTGCCATCAGCAACAGTTGAGTAATCGCCTTGGCTAACATGTAAGGTAGTTACCTCATTGTTTTCTTCGAGTTCATAGGTAACCAACAAATAGTTTTCAGGAATATCCGCCATGGTTGAATTGGGATCAAAAGTTGAATAAATGAGTTTTGAAATTGGGTCAAATAAAATCACTTTACCTTTCACAAATACCATTTCTTTACCTTCATAATTGCCGCTCCACAGCAATTCACTTCCTTCATTCCAATCTGAAATTGCTTCACACCCAAACATATAAACCTTGGTCTTCTCAGGATTTACAAGTGCATCCCAAACTTGCTCTTGTGGCGCATTAATTTCAATGCTATTGTGTATATATAACTCCTTCATGTTTTTTAATAACTATAATTCTCCTTTGAGATTCGATTTTTTCTTGTTCCAATTCTTTGGATTATCTGCAATATAATTTTGAATTCGGATAAATTCACCCTTATCGCGAATTATATGATCATAAAATTGAGGTTGCCAACTAAAATCAATTTTCTCCTTTCGCATTTCGAAAGTGCACCTTCCCTTATACCACCTAATAATTCTTGAAATGTTTTGTTGGTTCATGGGATTACAAATGCCTGTTACTCCTCCATTTCTTTCTGCAGTATTTTCATTTGTCAAGCCGGATTTGTCTTTAATAAAACGCTTTTTATGTATGATTAATATGCCATGCACATGGTTTGGCATAATTACAAAATTACCTAACTCTATAAAAGGAAATTGAATAGGAATTTGCAACCAAAGTTGTTCAGCAATTTTTCCCAAATCATTCAAATGCATCTCGGCTTCATCAATGTTTTTGTAAATAACTTTACCGAAAAAATGTCGCCTGTACTTGGTGTTTATAGTAACATAGTATGACCCATTAGCGCCATAATCCCAGTTTTCCAGCCGGGTAGGAGAGATATTAAACTTGTTTTTGAATCTAGTAAGCATAGATAAGGAAATAAAGTTATTAGGTTGTTTTAAAAGTCAAACCCACAACAATGATAAAATACCGCCCCAAAAACAAAAATCCAACATACACAAAGTACCTCTCTCAATCCAACATCCAACTCCTCCCCACGCCACGCCAATCAACCCCTCACAACATAATCCAGTATCTAAGATAAACATCCAAGGCGCTCCCGCCCACCCCCGTAAAAACGCGATTCATCGCGTTTCCACCCAACATCCACAAAGCACCTGGGCCCACACCAAACTTACCAACAGCTCCAACTCCCAGCACCACCCAACACCCACAAACCACCCGGGCCCACACCAAACTCACCAACAGCTCCAACTCCCAGCACCACCCAACACCCACAAAGCACCCGGGCCCACACCAAACTCACCAACAGCTCCAACTTGACTTGTCCTGAAATAGGTTGACAGAAATGTTAACTTTATTTCGCACAAAAATGAGTCAAAAAAGAAAAACAAAAGAGGAAATTGTTGCCGAATATTTGACAGG
>JBILJL010000056.1:0-10737 GCA_044377255.1 Bacteroidia bacterium | reverse complement strand
AAGCCTTAACTGAGGCTGAATATTTGGTTCAAACCTTTATTAATAGTTAAATAGATGAAGCAGGTTGGGTTATTTTTTGGGTCATTCAACCCTATTCATACAGGGCATTTAATTATTGCTAATTTTATGGCTGATTATGCCCTCTTGGATGAAATTTGGTTTGTGGTTTCGCCACAAAATCCATTCAAAGAGAGTGGTGAGTTATTGGATGAGAATTTACGTTTGAACCTCTTAAATAAAGCGATTGAGGCAGATGAACGTTTTAAGTGGTGCGATATAGAATTTACGCTGCCAAGGCCATCTTATACTGAGCATACCTTATCTGAGCTGAGGAAAAAATACACGGATTATCAGTTTACTTTAATTATTGGTGGCGATAATTTAAAGAGCTTTCATCAATGGAAAAATTACAAACAGATTTTGGAATTGCACCAAGTTTTTGTGTATGCAAGGGTGGGGATTGTTGACAAGCCTTTATTGGCAAATCATCCTTCTATTAAGTTGTTTGAAGTTCCCTTATTAAATATTTCTTCTACTTATATCAGAGAGTCAATACAGGCAGGAAAATCTATTCGTTATTTGGTGCCAGAAAGCGTAAGAATAGCCATCGATGAAAATGGTTATTATAAATCTTAGCTTGCTTTCCAAATAGCCTTTCTATGGCAAAAAGCATATAAGCCATCTGGTCCTAACTCTCTGCCAAACCCAGAATGTTTGGTTCCCCCAAAAGGAATACTCACATCACTTTTAACTATTTGGTTGATGTACACCATTCCTGTTTCAATCCTATTTGCCATTTGCGCGGCCAATTCTGTGTTTGCTGTAAAAATACTTGCTCCTAATCCAAAATGGGTATCATTTGCTAATTGGATAGCTTCTTCAATTGTTTTAAATGAATATAAACTCAAAACCGGACCAAAGAGTTCTTCTTGATAGGCACGTGAATTTTTTGGAATATTTGTGAGTACTGTTGGCGGATAAAAGTAACCAGTTTTTGGAATTTCACCTGCTTGATATAAAATCGTGGCGCCTGCTTCAACAGTTTCATTTACCTGATTTTCTAATAATTCTTTCAAGTCTTTGCGAGCCAGAGGACCAATATTAACATCCTCCAACATGGGGTTGCCCAATTTAAATTCCCTTATTTTTTGTAGGAGCAAATCCTTAAAGGCAGGCAATATATTTTCCTGAACCAAAAATCTTTTTGCTGCCACACAACTTTGGCCATTATTTTGAAAGCGAGAAAATACTACTTGCTCCAAAATCTCGTTTAAAGAAGCATCCTCTAAAATAATTAATGGATCGCTTCCACCTAATTCTAAAACGGCTGGTTTAATATTGGCAGCTGCTAATGATGCAACAATTTTACCCGCCTTTTCACTACCAGTTAAAGTTACTGCTGCAATGGCATCATTTTCAATCAATTTAGCTACTTGGGTTTCATCAATAAAAACGGTATTGAACAAGTTTGGTGAAAGTCCGCTTTGATCCAATATTTTTTGTAAGGCAAGGCTGCTTTGAGGCACGTTTGGTGCTGGCTTGATGAGCATGGCATTTCCGCTAACTATAGTAGGAATAGCACTTCTAAGAATTTGCCAATACGGAAAATTCCAAGGAAAAACACCTAAGACAATGCCAAGTGCTTGGTATCTTAATTCAATTTGTGAGCCACTTTCTAACGATTCAAATGTAGGATTCAATAATCGTTCAGCATTTTTAGCATAATAGTTGCAGAGGGCAGCACTTTTAATTACTTCTGCTTTGGCATGTATGTATATTTTGCCCATTTCTTGCGAGGCCAACTCGGCAAGCATGGGTGCATTTTCAATGAGAAGTTCGCTCAAGGGTTGTAAAAATGAAATACGTTCACTTACAGCCTTGTTTTGCCATTCATTTTGAGCAAGTTTTATTTTAGGTAGCAGATTGTTTAATGCTGTTTGATCCAAAAATGAAAAGGACGCAAAATTTAATTCCGTATAAGGATTGATGCTTTGAAATGGAGTCATTGGTTTTAAAAGAATAGGCAATATAAAACAAGATAAAAAAAGAAGCCTCTGATTGCTTCTTTTTTTAATTTAGTTTCCTCTAAAGTTAGCTGGGCGTTTTTCTAAAAACGCTGTGGTTCCTTCAATAAAATCTTCTGAGCCAAAGAAATTTCCGAACTCATTGATTTCAATATTATTGCCATCGGCACGTTTTTCATAGTATGCATTTACGCAACGAATTACACCAGCAATTGCCATTGGAGCCTTGGTTTTAATTTTATTTAGTATTTCCTCACATTTAGGAATCAATTGATCTGCTGGAACCACGTGATTCACTAAACCTAATTGCAAAGCAGTAGCGGAATCAATCATATCCCCAGTCATTAAAAATTCTAAGGCTCTTCCTTTTCCAATTAACTGAGCCAAACGTTGTGTTCCAGCATAACCTGGCGTAACTCCCAAGTTTACTTCTGGTTGGCCAAATCTCGCTTTTTCGGTGCAAACACGAATATGGCAGCTCATAGCCAATTCGTTACCGCCACCAAGTGCAAAGCCGTTTACAGCTGCAATAACTGGTTTTGGACAATGGTCGATAGCGCGTAAAACGGCATGACCATCTTCGCTCATTTTGGTGCCTTCTTCTACGGTAAAATTGGCAAATTCTGCAATATCAGCGCCAGCAGCAAATGCTTTAAGTCCTTTACCGGTTAAAATCACACCTCTCACATTGGGGTCATCATAAATACTCAATACAGCATTTTTTATGTCGCTTAGGGTTTGGATATTTAGCGCATTCAGCTTGTCTTCCCGGTTAATGGTGATGTAAAAAATTTGATTTTTTATTTCGGTTAATAATGTTTGATACTTAGTTTCAACATTCAATTGGTCAATCATACAATGTTTTGTTTAAAAATTTTAGTTTGTAACTTTAATGTTTATTTTCTTGAAACAAAAAAACAGCGCTTACATTATTTTGATTATTATAAACAACTTACTTTTTAAAAGGTTCTATGTTCTTTCACCCAAGTTTTAATAAAATCTGCAATCTCGTGTGTATGAGTGCCAGGCGTAAATAATTTTCCTATTCCAAGCTTATTCAAAGTTTCAATATCTTCGAGCGGAATGATGCCACCACCTGTAACCAACACATCACCCATTTGGTTTTGATTCATGAGTTCTTTGAGCCTAGAAAACACGCTAATATGCGCTCCAGATAAAATACTTACTCCAATTACATCTACATCTTCTTGCAGAGCTGCTTGCACCACCATTTCTGGTGTTTGACGAAGTCCTGTGTAAATTACTTCCATTCCTGCATCTCGTAAGGCTGTGGCAATTACTTTGGCACCTCTATCATGTCCATCTAGGCCTATTTTGGCCACTAAAACTCTTATTGGGCGGTTCATTTTTTTCTATCTTTTTTTGAGTTTTTTTCTTTTCCAGTTTTATTCAAAAGCACAAAGTTTTTGTTTTGTAGTTCTTTTTCAAAATAGTTAATGAATTGTTCTTCATTGATCATATAAAATCTATATTGGTTTAAGCCTCCATTTGGCTGTATTTGGGCCCCGTCTGCAAGCTGAGGTACACCAGGAATTGGATCATGATTGTAGTTCACATCCATAAATGGCATGTATCTTTGAAGTTTATATTCTGGTGTGTTCTTAATTTTTTCATCTAACACAAAATAAACTTTTACTCCATTGTCAGTTGGTTCAAGAATCATTAAATTCCAAAGTGTTTTTACATCCTCATCGCTCTTGCCCAAAACAAACAAATTGCGAACTTGATGAATTTGAAAGTCTTGGTGAATGGTCCATATTTCATAGCCACTTTGATCAATAAATTTTATTTCATTTAAGCCAATATCAATATGCAAGGAATCAAATTTTTGAGATTTAAAATCTTTTCCTTTGAACTGATAATTCCCTTGTAATTGTTGGGGAATTAGGTCTTGATAGAGACCTGGTACTTTGTCGAATCTTGCTTGGTTACAAGCAGAAATAAATACTATGAAAAGTAATGCAGCTAATAATTTGTGTATTTTCATTGTTGTATAATTAATTGTTTAATTTAATGAGGACATTTTCAATTCTCAATTTTGTTTCTGGATAGCCAATCATTTCCGCTATTTCAAACAGCATGGGTCCGCCAGCCACTCCGGTTAAAATTACCCTAAATAGTTGTAAAAAGTCTTTTCCTAAAATTTCGTTTTTTGCCAGGGCTTCATTGTAGGCTCCTTCAATAGCAGTTGATTTAAATTCTGGCAAAGAGGCCAGTGCTTCATTTAGGTCTTTCAATAAGTTCGGTATTTTATCATTCCAACGTTTTTTTAAAACACTTTCATCGTAGGTATTTGGGGTAATAAAAAAGTAACTGCAATAATTCCAAATCTCATTGGTAAAACTAATTTTTTCCTTGATTAAACCACAAGCCATTAATAAGAATTCTTCCGAAAATGTTTGGTCTAAACCTTGCGACTTTATAGCTTCTTGCATAAACGGCAATAAGTTTTCGTTAGCAAGATGTCTGATGTATTGTTGGTTGAACCATTTTGCCTTATTTGGGTCGAATTTGGCGCCAGATTTACTAACTCTTTCTAATGAAAATGCTTGAACCAATTCATCCATAGTAAATAGCTCTTGGTTGGTTCCGGGATTCCAACCTAAAAAAGCAAGTAAATTCACTACAGCTTCTGGTAAATATCCGGCTTCTCTGTAGCCACTATAAATTTCTTGGGTTTTTGGGTCGATCCAATTAATTGGAAAAACGGGAAATCCTAATCTGTCACCATCCCGTTTGCTCAATTTGCCATTGCCTTCGGGTTTTAACAGCAGTGGCAAATGCGCAAATTTGGGCATCATAGCTTCCCATCCAAATGCCCTATATAACAATACGTGCAAAGGAGCAGATGGTAGCCATTCTTCGCCCCTAATAACATGTGAAATTTGCATCAGGTAATCGTCTACTACATTGGCCAAATGATAGGTTGGCATGCCATCGCTTTTGAATAAAACTTTATCGTCGAGTTCCTGGGTATTTACAGTAACCCAACCCCTAATTTCATCATGTAATTTAACTTCCTCATTGCTTGGCAATTTAAAACGAACCACATAAGTATCCCCATTTGCAAGCCTTCTTTTCACTTCATCTTCTGGCAAAGTGATAGAATTTGTCATGCTTTCGCGTGTTTGGGCGTCGTATTTGGCGTCTATATTATTGGCCATAAGCCTTTCACGCATATTTTCTAATTCCTCTGTTGTATCAAAAGCATAATAGGCTTTGCCAGCATCAATGAGCTGCATCACATATTGTTTGTATATGGGCTTGCGCTCACTCTGCCTGTAAGGTGCGTGTGGGCCATCGCCGAATCCAATACCTTCAACAGCTTTTATACCAAGCCATTTAAGCGATTCAATGATGTATTCTTCCGCACCTGGCACAAATCGTGTTTGGTCGGTATCTTCAATTCTTATAATAAAATCGCCGCTGTGCTTGCGCGCAAATAAGTAATTATACAAAGCGGTGCGAACCCCGCCTATATGCAATGGTCCGGTTGGACTAGGCGCAAAACGTACTCTAACTCTTCTCTCCATAAATTATTGGGTCAAATATAAAAAGTTAGCGGCTTTTATCTACTATGATTCAGTGTTATTGATAAAATTTAAAATAAAATTCGAAAATTTGTTCTCGCTGTAGTATTTTGCAGGCCTCAGTACAATTCAAATTATCCCTATTATGAGTGATCCAAGATTAAAACCATTATTCGACCATTTAAAAGAGGCAATGGACAATGCCGTTGACCATGCTGCCAATGAATTTACTAAAATCCGTGCTGGCAAGGCTCATCCTTCCATGTTAGATTCTGTAAAAGTTGATTATTACGGCTCATTGGTACCAATTAGCCAAGTTGCAAATGTGAATACACCTGATGGCAGAACCTTAACGGTTCAACCATGGGAAAAGAATGTTTTGCAAGCCATTGAAAAGGGTATAATTATTGCTAATTTGGGATTTAATCCTACAAACGACGGTACTTTGATTCGCATCAGTTTGCCTATGCTCACTGAAGAACGTAGAAAGGAAATTGTTAAAAAGGTAAAGCACGAAGCTGAATTTGCCAAAGTTGCTATCCGCACTATTCGTAAGGATGTGAATGAAAATATCAAAAAAGCACAAAAAGACGGTGTTCCAGAGGATGAGGCTAAAACTGCCGAGGCTCAAGTGCAAAAAACCACAGATGCTTACATCAAAAAAATTGATGATTTAACAGCAGCAAAAGAGGCAGATTTGATGCATGTATAATTATTAACGAATGTTAAAATTACCTGCCAATGCTAAGAAATGGATAACACTAACCACGAAAGTGGTTGGTGTTTTTTTGTTATTAGCTATTATAGTTTTCTTTTCATTAAGAGGATATTTTTTAAACAAAACCATTGAAAAGGTTCAGCAAAAAATGTTGAATAACTATTCTACAGTATTATTGGTGGAAGATGCGGGTTTCACTGGTTTGGCCGGTATCAGCTTAAAGGGAATTCAATTAATTCCTCAAGGTAAAGATACCTTGTTAAAGATGGATGAATTTCAATTGAGTGTGAAATTGTTTTATGCATTGTTTATGGATGTGCGAGTAAAAAGTATATCCATACACAATGGCTATTTTCAGTTAACAAAAAAAAATGGGGTCAAAAATTTTGACCAATTTTTTCAAAAAAAAGATACCATTGATATAGAGAAAAAAGAAGCCTCTGGAAGCAATAAGGAAGTTAATTATGCAGAGGTTTTGTATAAACTTATTACAAAAGGGCTCAATAAAATTCCTAACGAGGTTGACATACACCACTTTTCTCTAAAGGGGTATGATGAACAATTTTATGTAGATTTTAATGTGGATGAATTAAAATTGGTAAACGGGTTGGTGTATTCAAAAATGGTGGTTAGCTCCAATAATATGGTTCAAAATTGGGCTTTAAATTGGCAGGTTAATCCAAGTGAAAGAAAAGCCGATTTGCAGTTTGAAAGAACGGATAGTGGGAGGGTGATGGTCCCCTATCTTCCAGAAAGATTTAATTTATTTGCAGGTTTTGGTTCAGCCCGATTGGTGGTTGATGGTTTTAGTTTTGATGACGATGAATTGAAAATTGATGGTTTGGCAAGTTTAAAATCGTTTGTGATTAATCATCCAAAAATTGCCAAAAAAGATGTGGTGGTTGATGAAGTAGAATTTAATTATGTTTATAAAATTGGTAGCAACTATTTATCATTAGATAGTGCTTCAAAGGTTAATTTTAATGGATTTGTTTTTCATCCATTTGTTCGCTTAGAAAATTCACCCGATACCATTTTTCATTTGGTGGTTCAAACAGAAAAGGTTCCAGCTCAAAATTTCTTAAACGCATTGCCAGAGGGTTTGTTCTCTCACATCAAAGGAATGGAAGCCACAGGAAATATTAGTTATAGATTAGAGTTTAAATACAATGAGAATAATCCAAACGACATGATCTTTGAGAGCGTTTTGGAAAAGGATAATTTACATATTACTAAATATGGACAGGCAAATTTAAATAAATTAAATGGGGAGTTTGTTTATGTTCCAATGGAAAATGGCAGGTCTATGCGTCCAGTTTTTGTTGGGGCCACTAATCCTTATTTTACCCCTTTGGATTTGATTTCTCCCTTACTGAAGAAAAGTGTACTTACCTGCGAAGATCCTTCATTTTATTGGCATCGGGGCTTTGTAACCGAAGCTTTTAGGCAATCTATTGTAAAGAATATACGCACAGGCAAGTTTAAAAGAGGAGCCAGTACCATTAGCATGCAATTGATGAAAAATGTTTTCCTCACCAGAGAGAAAACGATGGCACGAAAACTGGAAGAAATTTTATTGGTTTATATTTTAGAAAACAACAACATCAGTTCAAAGGATAGGATGTTTGAGGTATACTTAAATATCATAGAATGGGGGCCAAATGTATATGGAATTGGCGAGGCAACACAGTTTTATTTCAAGAAAAACCCGATGGATTTGACTTTAAGTGAAAGCATGTTCTTAGCTACCATTGTGCCAGGACCGAAGCACTTTATGTGGCGCTTTGGCAAAGATGGTACCGCTAAACCTTACCTAGAACGAACCTACAGATTTTTATCTAACAAAATGATTGGTAGGGGATTGATTATGCCAGAGGATACTATTGGCTTAACGCACCAAATTAATATTACTGGTGCTGCCAAACAATTTATAATTAAAAGTGATACTTTGGTTAATGATACTATAGTAGAACGCGAACTTCTTTTAATTGAGAACCATGAAGCAGTGGATGAAGAAGATTAAAGGGACAAATGTTGTTATTCTTGTTTTTATCATTGAATTGCTGCATTTTTTTTTCTTCAGAAGAGATTTAGGGTTTATTCTTTCACCGATTTTATTTTTAGCTAGTGGTTGCTTTTATTATTTTTATTTAAGTAAGCGAGCTGAGCTTTTTTACATAGAACCTGCTAAGGAGCGCTCTTATAAAATTACCTCATCTCATTGGAGGGCATTAGGTATCTTGTTATTTTGTATTTTTATAATAGTAAGAAGCTTCATTATTCATTGGCCAATTGATGTGAAGGATTCCGATATTATCCCGCTTATTTTGAATGTTTATGTAGATAGGTTTTTGGACGGTGAACTAGTATATGCAGCTTATACTGGTTTTAATTATGGCACCTTTGTTCCCAATTATATGCCATTTCAGTGGTTGCCTTTTACCTTAAGCAGGTTGTTACTGATTGATCCAAGATTTATTCATGCAATTATTTTCGTGATTGCAATGCTTGCAATGATTGTAAGGTCGTATAAAGTTTCACCTACCATAAAAGAGTTGATGGCTAAATGCATGCTTCCGTTTGTGTTTTTAGGATTAATTTTTCTAAAGCAGGAAAAAGATTTTTCGGTAACAGTAGAATTGGTTATAGCGGCCTATTATATTTTATTGGCCTTGAGCTTTTTTAGTGCTTCAAAGATTTTTCAAATTGTTGGTTTAGGGTTGTCTTTATTATCCCGGTATTCGTTGCTTTTTTGGGTGCCTGTTTGGACTTTGTGCAAGTGGTTGTTTAATAAAAGGGAGTTTTTATTGATGGGTATTGGCTTGCTTACTTTTGGCATCATCTTTTACCTTGTTCCATTTGTTATCCCTAATCCAGAGGTATTAAGCAAAGGTTCTAACCTGTGGATTGATGCTTCCTTAAATGAATGGGATGGCCAAGATTGGCAGCCAAAAGGAGATAGGCCTTTTCAGTTGTTTCAGGGTTTAGGTTTTGCCTCTTGGTTTCACCAATTTTACCCTGGAACGCTAATGGATAAATTGTTGGCTTGTAAAAATGCTTTGATTGGATGTAGTATCTTAAGCACTTTGTTTTTAATTTATGCCAGGCTAAAAGATAGCAGCCTTGATCAGCGGATTTTTTTATTGTTGTCGTTTAAGTTTAGTATGACCATTTTCTACTCTTTGGTTTTTATACCGTATGTATATCTTTATTGGGTGCCGCTGGGCTTGAGTATGGTAATTTTGGTTCAATTAAAATTGGTTCAACCAGAATCATAAAAGAGCAATTTAAAACAATTTGAATTTGTTTTACTGCCGCTGAAAAATATAATATTGCTTTACTTTTCCGTTGCTTTCAGTAAGCTCAAAAAGGGTATCTTTTTTAATTGAGTTATTTGATAACAGACTATTTAATTGAATGCCACTTTCTGTTGCAAATGAATAGGGATCAAATAATATTAAATCTCCAGTGCTTAGTTTTTCCATTGGATTTCCTAATCCAGCATAGAGCCATTCATTAGGATCAAACATGTTTTTATTGGTAAAAAGAGCAAGATTTGCATCAGCGCCCATGTATTTTTGATTTGGAAATTTGTTTACTAAATAGGGGCCAACAATTTCTTTAGCAAATTGTTGTTCTTCGCTTAAATAACAGGATGATTTGAAATTGATAGAAGCCGGGTTATTTAAAAAAGGAAATATAATTATTGCCGTTATTAGTACCCATTTAATTTGCTTAGAAATAGTTAGCGGGGTTAATTTTAAAATTTGATTGTATCCATAAAGAATTAGTATGCATGTTAATGGAAATATTGTTACCAAAACCCTATTTAGTCCCATCGAATTAAAGATACCCAATGCCCAAAAAATGGTATGGGCCAGTACAAATGCAACAATCATTCCATCTATTAAAAATATTTCTGCGAGGTTCATTTTATTTCCTAATTGAACCCAATTTTTGAGTTGAAAAAAGGCACCTATCCATAACCCAATAAATAATATTGGTCCGAGGCCAAAATACAATTGTATCACAAAATGACTCCAGTTTCCTTTGCCATAAATACTGCTTGCTGAGGCATAAGGGATTTTGGTAAAAACCCATAGAATATCTTTGTAAAAGTACCATCCTGCTAGAGAAAAAATTAGGTGTCCGAGCATTAGCCAAGGAAGTTTTTTATATTGTTTTATTAGGATGAGGTAAGTAGAAAATACCAATAGAATAATTAATCCTTCGGAACGAACAAATGGTAAAAGTGAGGCAATAGATAATGACCAATTTGGTTTTTCGTCGAACCAAAAATAAATGCTTAGTATGAGTATTAGTGCAGATAATGGTTCGGTGTATCCAGATAGCATGATGGTAAAATACATGGAACTAGTAAGTACAAGAATTCCTGTCCAATACCAATTTTCATAACCTAATCGCTTAGCAGTTAAGGAGGCAA
>JBILJL010000341.1:0-2851 GCA_044377255.1 Bacteroidia bacterium | reverse complement strand
AAATTGGCATGAGCCGAATGATTGGGTCACAAAGAAGTAATGGCTTTAGTAGTATGATAAAGCAGATTAAAATGTATGCTTTTGCCTTATTAAACAAATAAAAAAGTGCAGCTAAATGAATTTAATTCAAAGCTGTTAAAACAATATGATAAGTATGGAAACAGCAGAAAATAAACCTATGAGAAACTTTGTTGAGGTTCAAAATGAAGCAATTGTGGTATTACAATCAATCTTTGACCCAGAGATTCCTGTGAATATATATGAGTTAGGATTGATTTATGAGGTAAATGTATCTCATGAATTGAACATCGAAATTATTATGTCGCTCACCTCCCCTTTTTGCCCGGCTGCACAGAGCATGCCTGCCGAAATTAAAGAAAAATTAGAAGCCATGGAGGGCGTGAAAGAAGTTGAAGTTAAGGTTACATTTGATCCACCATGGAGCCAAGATTTGATGAGTGAATCTGCTAAACTGCAACTTGGATTTTTATAATTTTAGCCTGCTACCTCAGCCTAATCTTTCTTCCGGATTTAATTTTTGTATTGGCTTTTATGCCGTTTAGTTTGGTTAATTTCTTTATACTAACACCATAACGCTTACCAATTTTGGTTAATGTATCATTTTTACGAGCCTTCACATATTTAGGCAATTTGGTTTGTTTGGCTGCTTTAAGCTTAGCAGATTGAACATCATATAAATGTTTGAAGCACCCTTTGTCTATTTGAAAGGTGTCGTTCATTAGGGAGCCTGTGGGAAAGTGAATAATGGTTGCTGGATCAATTTTTTCTCCTTGAAACCTAACCTCAAAATGTAAATGTGGACCGGTTGACCTACCTGTGCTGCCGGCAAGACCAATTATGTTGCCTCCTTTAACTGGTTGCCCAGGATAAGCTAATAACTGGGAAAAATGGGCATACAAAGTTTCTAAACCATTATTGTGTCGGATCAAAACTACATAACCGTAATCTGCACTGCGTTTGGCAATTCTTACAACGCCCTCAAAAGCTGCATAAACTGGGTCGCCCACTTCCATTCTGATATCGGTTCCAAAGTGAAATTTTTGCCTACGCCCCCAATTCCTAAATCCAAAATTAGAAGTTACGTCTCCGATGGCTGGCGGGTGAAAACTACAATCTTCAAAATCTGCCAATACCAATCTAATGGTATCCTCCATTGCTTTTAAATCAACTTTATATGGATTGATAGTTATGGTATCCCAACTTTTATAGAAAGTATGTGCAGGAGCATAAGCAGTATCGAACATGAAATTTCTTGGGCGAATAAAATCCCAATAATGTTCAGAGCTGCTAACTATAACACTATCGTATTCTGAAGCCTCTTCATCATCTTCTTCTGGCTCCTCAAAAACCTCTGTAGAATCAGGACTTTCGGTAGTTTGAGCAATTACATTGTTATTGAATAAGAGCCCAACAAAAAGAAATATAAAAATAATAAACTTTGATCTCATGCTTAAATTTTATGGAATTCTTAAGACCTCCATAGCCTGCAATTTATCATTAAGCAATTGAGTTTTTAGTGCATCTAGGTTTATAAATTTTTCTTCGCTACGTAGCTTATCAACAAATTCAACACTTATGCTTTGATTATAAATCATTTCACTAAAATCAAATATGTTAACTTCTATGCTTCTACCCTTACCTGCTACAGTTGGATTATTACCAATATTGACCATTCCTCCCCTAGTTATTGATCCAACTTTAACCCAAACTGCATAAACCCCATCGGCAGGAATTAATTTTAGCGGTGAGCTAACAAAAATATTTGCGGTGGGATAACCAATGGTTCTGCCTAACTCTCGCCCATGAATAATAATTCCAGTTAATACAAAAGGATGACCTAAAAACCTTGCGGCTTTAGCAACATCGCCATTTCGTAAGGCATCTCTAATTCTGGTTGAGCTTACAGATACTTGGTCAATGTCTTGTTCCGAAATTTCTTTTATTTCAAAACCGTAAGTTGGTCCAATTTCTTTTAAGTGCGTAAAACTTCCTTCCCTATTTTTACCAAATCTATGGTTATACCCTATCACTAAATATTTAGTACCTATTACTTTCAATAGAATATCTCTTATAAATTCGAGAGAACTCAATCTAGAAAACGCCGGTGTAAATGGTAAAATAAGTAGGTGATCTATTCCTTGCTTGCTCAATAACTCTATTTTTTCATCCAAGCTATTGAGTAATTCTAAGCCATGATCGTCTGGAAATAATACGGTTCTGGGGTGAGGATCATAGGTAATCACAACAGTTTCACCATTTTTTTCTTTTGCAATTTCTCTAAGTTGTTGCAAAATTGCTTGGTGCGCAACATGAACCCCATCAAAGGTACCTTGCGTAACTATTGCGTTTTGTATTTTGGGAAATCCTTCTAAACTTCGGTGAACCTGCATGCTTGCGCGAAAATAGGGAATTGCTCCAAATTTTTATTCGGCTTCTTCAATTGTGGAAATAAAAAAGTCCGCCTCAAATACCAAGTTGTGCTTGCCAAAGAGACGGACCTTCACCTATGAAAACTCAAGTTACCCTACTCGAATTATTTTATTACCACCTTGGTGTTATTTTGCTTCACTTCAGCTTTGGGAATGGAAACATTTAAAATTCCATCTTCAAACTGAGCATCAATTTTTGTTGAATCAACATTTTCAGGAAGCGTAAAACTTCTAGAAAACTTACCATAAAAATTCTCTACCATATGGTATTTGTCTTCTTTATTTTCATTTTTCAATTTACGCTCGCCACTAATGGTCATTACATTTTTTGCTAAATCAATATTGATTTCTTCTTTCTTTAAACCTGGTAAGGCAACATGAACCAAAAATTGATTTTCCTT
>JBILJL010000340.1:0-2853 GCA_044377255.1 Bacteroidia bacterium | reverse complement strand
GCATCTTCAATAATTGGAGAGATTTCTTTTTTAACAAAATCCCTAACAGTTGAACGAATCAACTTATGCTCTTCTGTAAGCAATTCATCCATCAAATAATAATCGTGGTGTTGGTATTGATCTTGCTTGCTTGCTTTTTGAAAATCTGCTGCCTTGTTCATATGGTATATTATTGGTTAAAAATCTACTGCGAATTTAGTTATTTTAGCGGTAGTTAAAAATCAAACAAATGAAGTTACAAATTGCTTTAGAAAACCTGGAATTTTTTGCACATCACGGATTATATGACATAGAAAAAATAAATGGTGCCATTTTCAAGGTAGATGTTTGGATAGATGCCGAATATGAGGACAATATTGACCTAAGCAAGCTTGAAAATCTGGTAAATTACGAGGATGCATTTGCGGTAATTAAGGCTGAAATGGAGATTCCTAGGCAGTTTATTGAAGACCTAGCCCAAAGCATGATTGCAAAATTAGAGGACCGTTTCGCAGAAAAAGACCTCATGATTACTTTAAAAATAACCAAACCCAACCCAGCAGGCAAATTTGGCTCTGGCGCCGCAAGTGTAACAATTCAAATGTAATTTGCAGCACCGTGCAAACTAAAACGCCATCCTGAGCCTGTCGAAGGGTTGTCGCATGTAGCTAGTTTTCCTTGAAGGATGTTGCCCATAGCCCGGATTATTAAGGCACATGATGACTTGTGAGTACAAGAGTTTAGCTTGAGGTGCCCAAACCTGAAGGTCGGGGTTGGTTTACAGAACGTTCAAACTGAATAACCATAAAAACAAAAAAGAGGCTTAAGCCTCTTTTTTGTTTTTATGGTTATCTCGCAAACCTGCGACCTCCGCGTCACCCTGAGCTTGTCAAAGGGAACGTCACCCTGAGCTTGTCAAAGGGAACGTCACCCTGAGCTTGTCGAAGGGAACGTCACCCTGAGCTTGTCGAAGGGAACGTCACCCTGAGCTTGTCGAAGGGTTAAACACCAACATCATGCAAAGCACTTTCCATAATATATGGATGCTTTGTAGGATATAAATTTGCTTTGGTTAATGCTTTCAAAGTCATCCACAAGAATAAACCAGCGAACATACACAAGAAACCAATTTCCATGGCTCCAAAACCTTGAGCTGCTACCTTAATTACACCTGCTGGGTGCGCATCTGAAGGATCTGTTGCCAAATTCATAGAAGCTGGCATGACCATTAAATACACGTCCATCCAATGACCAATAAGTATTGCAGAACCAACAAAGAAACCAACAGCTCTGCTACGTTTTGCATTTCTTCCCATGAAGAAAAAGAATGGGATCAAAAAGTTAATTAACACAACAAAGTAGAAATAGAATTTGTATGAACCAAATAAACGCTCTTTGTAATAAACTACTTCCTCAGGAATATTTGCATACCAAATTAATAAAAATTGTGCTACCCACATGTATGTCCAAAACACAGAGAAGGCAAACATAAACTTACCTAAATCATGTTGGTGTTCATCTGAGGCAACATTTAAAAAGCCCTTACCTCTCAGGTAATGGGTAAACAAATAGATAATAGTTAACGCACTTACCCAACCAGTTGCAAAATTATAAACTGAAAAAATTGTTGAATACCAATGTGCATCAATGCTCATCATTTGATCCCATGTAAACATTGAGAATGTGAAAGCAAAAATTACCATGAAGGCAGTCGACAAATTATAGTTCTTTTGATAGTTAGTTAAGCCACCAATTTGATCTTCATTCCTAGAATTTTTGCGGAACAAATGCGCGCAATAAGTCCAGAATCCCATAAACAATATCATTCTAATATAGAAAAAAGGCTTGTTCAAGTACCAACTTTTACTAGCCAACAATTCATCAAAATTACTTGTACCTTCTATCATAACCCCATCATGTGCCCAATGGTATAAAACTGGCAATCCAAAGAAACTAATAATAAGCAAAATTGGTCCACCTATTAAAGTGTACTCACTCATTGCTTCCGGAATTCTTCTAATGGCAACGTACCAACCTGCATTGGCAACTTGCATAATTCCAATAAAGGCAATAGCACAAACCGAAACGATAAAAAAGAAATATCCATTTACTAATAGGTTACTCCATAAACGTTTCTGAACCAAATGGTGCAAATCATTTTCTGATAAACCTTCAATATGTGGATGGTAGGTAAAATAACCTATAGCTGCCAAAATCAAACCCACAATCATTAATCCAAAAGCCCACTTTTTGTTGCCTTCGGTGATTTGGTATTTTTCTTCTCTGATATGAACTTCTGCGTGTTCCATTGTAAATATGTCTTCGGTTAATGATTAATTAGTAGCGTTACTAGCAGTAGCAGAACTTTTGTATGGCCCACTTACTGTGCGGATATAATGTATAACTTTCCAAATTTGCTCTGGATTTAAAGTTGTTCCATATGCACCCATCAAATTTTTTCCATAACGGATAGAATAAAACATCTTTCCATCAGGTGTGGTTTTGATACGATCCGAATCGTAAGAAGGTGGAGGAGGGAATTTACCTGCTGCCACTATTGTTCCGTCGCCTAAGCCTTTTTCGCCATGACAAGGAGTACAATTAATATTGTAAAGTGTATTACCTTCAGCAATAACGGCAGGTGTAGCTGCAATAGGCGATTTCAAATTAGCAGAAGCTTCATAAGATGCATTGCTCACTGAATATTCATATTTGGCAAAATCCATTTGACCTCTCGCGATTGTATGAGCAGCAGGTAAGCGCATGTTCATGCCATTTGGATTAATGGTATTTGGCTTGTCTGCTTCTTGGGATAATGGCTCATACCCAAACGATACATACATATTAGGTGCATACTCATAACCAGGATTATCA
>JBILJL010000339.1:0-2856 GCA_044377255.1 Bacteroidia bacterium | reverse complement strand
AAAAGCTTTGTTGTCCTTGTAACCTGGCAATGGATACAAGATAAGTGCCGAAATTTTCTCTTTATTTCTATCCATTACATCCCATTGAAAAGTTTGATAAAATGCCTGAAAATCCTTTGCATTTGGAAACCCAGCATCATCCCAACTTGACGAGAGCGTGCTATCTAAAAACAACTGCGGTACATGCTGATACGGATCTGGCGTGGTATAATCAATTACTAGCTCATCAACAACTGGTGTTTTTCCATCATAATTATCCCCAGTAATTGTATCAACTGGTGGAATAGAATCTATTGTATTAAATACAATATGGGGTATTGGTTCATCGCATGCAAATACTGTTAAACTAAAAACTAACAACAGAAAGAAAGTTTGCTTCATATTCCGGTATAATTGTGAGGTGTAATATTATTTAACTCAGCTTTAACCTCCTCAGATACTTGCAAGGTAATAATAAATTCTTGAATTGATTGCTGTGTGATAGCTTCATTGGTTCTTGTGAGTGCTTTTAGCGCCTCGTATGGCTTATCAAATCCTTCCCTTCTCAAAATTGTCTGAATAGCCTCTGCCACAACTGCCCAATTATTTTCTAAATCATTGTGTAATTTTTGCTCGTTCAACAACAACTTTCCTAAACCCTTTTCTAGTGATTTTAAAGCTATGGTAGTATGTGCAAATGGCATCCCAATATTCCTTAAAACTGTGCTATCAGTTAAATCTCTTTGCAACCTAGAGATGGGTAATTTTTCAGAAAAATGGGCAAAAAAAACGTTCGCAATTCCAAGATTTCCCTCTGCATTTTCAAAATCTATTGGATTTACTTTATGGGGCATGGCGCTTGATCCAACCTCCCCTTCTTTCAATCTTTGTTTAAAATACTCCATGGCCACATATTGCCAAACGTCTTTTGCAAAATCAAGCAGAATGGTGTTGATTCTTTTAAAACCATCAAACAAGGCTGCTAAGTTATCATAATGCTCTATTTGTGTGGTAGGATGTGATCGGTTCAAACCCAAATTGCTACAAAATTTATCGCCAAATTCTAGCCAATTTATTTCAGGGTAGGCCACGGCATGTGCATTGTAGTTCCCCGTTGCACCACCAAATTTTGCTGGATAGCTAAGCTGATTTATCTGATTCAATTGAACATTGATTCTTGATATAAATACTTCCCATTCTTTTCCCAATCTAGTTGGTGAGGCAGGCTGTCCGTGAGTTCTTGCAAGCATGGGAATATTTGCCCAATCTTTGGCTTGCTGCTTCATAATTGCCAAAACATTTTGCAAAAGTGGTAAAACCTCCAACTCAATGGCATGTTTTAAACTCATGGGAATAGCCGTATTATTAATATCTTGAGAAGTTAAACCAAAGTGCACAAACTCTGATGCCTCTTTTAAACCAATTTCTGCGAATTCATCCTTAATAAAGTATTCTACCGCCTTTACATCATGGTTGGTGGTTTTTTCAATGTCCTTTATTTTCTTGGCTTGAACCAAACTTAAGTTCTGGTATATGCCTCTGATAGCTGCCTTTTGCTCACTACTAACCCTATCTTTTAATTGAGGTAATGGCATTTCAGCCAAGGCAATAAAATACTCAATTTCAACCCAAACCCTGTATTTTATTAAAGCAAACTCGCTAAAATAACCACCCAACTTTTCAGTTTGTTTTCTGTATCGCCCATCTATTGGGGAAATTGCTGTTAATGCCTCTAATTCCATGCTTGCAAATTTCAACAAAAATAATTCGGTTCGAACCTAATTAAAAACTATTTCTCCACTTGTGTATCTGAATAGAATGAAATAATTTGCTTTTATGAATTTAATACGATGTAATTGGACCCAAAACGACGCTTTGATGAATGAATATCACGACCAAGATTGGGGAATACCAGTACACAACGACCAAAAGTTGTTTGAATATATACTTCTAGACTCTTTTCAAGCCGGACTCAGTTGGAAGACAATTTTATACAAAAGAAAGAACTTTGAATTAGCTTTTGCTGGGTTCGACCCAAATAAAATTGTTAAATTCAACGAAAAAAAGTTGGAATCATTGATGTTAGATGCTGGAATAATCAGAAATAGACTTAAAATTTGGGGTGCTGTAAAAAATGCAAAGGCCTTTATTTTGGTTCAAAAAGAATTTGGTAGCTTTGATGCCTACATTTGGCAATTTGTGAACCACAAACCTATCATCAACCATTGGAAAAAAATTCAAGAACTTCCTTCTAAAACAAAAGAAAGTGATGCCATGAGCAAAGACTTAAAAAAACGCGGCTTCACATTTGTTGGGTCAACCATTTGCTATGCATTTATGCAAGCCGCAGGCCTAGTTAACGACCATTTAACAACCTGCTATAAACACAAAAAAAGTTAAAGCTAAAAGCCAAAGACTAAAGACTTTTTCTACTTAAATAGCCCCCAGATATCGTTACCAAAAATAAGCACCATTAAGGTAAGTAAAATAATCATGCCAGCGTATTGAGCACCTTCCAAAAACTTCTCACTCAATGGACGGCCAATCATCATTTCTATTAATAAAAATACAACATGACCGCCGTCTAATGCAGGAATTGGCAAAATATTCATAAAGGCCAACCCCAATGAAATAAGGGCAGTAAACATCCAAAACCTACTCCAAATCCATTCGCCACCATAAAACTTGGCAATGCCAATAGGACCTTGAACTGCTTTATTTACGGCAATATCACCATTAAATATTTTTCCCCAGCCCTTAATTTGGGCATCAATAGTTTCAACTGCCCTGTTGAGGCCAGCAGGAAATGACCCTAAAAATGAATAGGAAACAACCTCGTATTCGAAATCTTTTGAATCTGGTTTGAACCCAACTCTT
>JBILJL010000338.1:0-2868 GCA_044377255.1 Bacteroidia bacterium | reverse complement strand
AATAAAAAACAACATAGAACTAAAAAACACAAAACCTCTAGCGTAAGCTATTTCCATGCCACTTAGAGCAGGTTTAATAAATGCCCAAAACTGCCACAACACGAAAGGAAAGGAGATAACGAAGCCAGCTACAAATGAAATAAATAGGTGTTGTGTAAATTGGCCTGTCATATCAATATTGGATAGTACAAAGCCCATTGCTTTTACGCAATATTCATCGGTACCAGTAAGGTAATAAGACAAATCGCACATTTGGCGGTAGGTCCAAAAATCAGTGTGCATGGGACCAAAAAGTATGGTATCGAACAACAAACTTTTATTGAAAAAAACCACCAACGCACAAACAAGAATGGCAACCACAGAGCGTATAATGTGCTTTCTCAACTCATCAATGTGATCGAAAAAGCCCATTTCCTTGCCCCCCACGAGGGTATCCTCTATTTGATCTAATGCCATTATTTATTTTAACCTTTATCTTAACTTAATTTTTCTTCAAGTGAATTCTCAAAAATGTTTTTATACGAATCGAGGCTACCAAAAGAATGCTGATTTACTAGAATATCTCCTTTGGTAACTTTTCCTAATTTTTCGAAAGGTATGGTTTGAACCAACGCTTCGAAAGCTACCTCATTTTGTGGCGCTACACTCACCACAATTCTGCCCTGAGCTTCACCGAACAGGAAAGCATCAGTTCTCAAAGATTGTGCATTGATAGAGTCAACAACAAAAGCAAAGTTATTAGGCATGGCGCTCTCTAATAAACAAGTCAGCAAGCCACCTTCACTCACATCATGGGCGCTTTGGATCAAACCGGAATTGATTGCTTTTAATACTGTTTTGTGCAATTGATGCTCTTCATCCAAATTAAAATAAGGAGCAGGTGATTGCGCCACTTTTTTGAAATGTGACAAGTAATGTGA
The DNA here is from genome assembly GCA_044377255.1 of Bacteroidia bacterium. Classification (GTDB taxonomy): domain Bacteria; phylum Bacteroidota; class Bacteroidia; order UKL13-3; family UKL13-3; genus B1. The sequence goes on along the minus strand of JBILJL010000338.1, from coordinate 1,948 downwards.
GCAACCCAAATCATTTTTGCTATCTCCTAAAAGATAGATTGTATCTCCATCTTGCTTAAAATCCATGGTCATGTGTTTTTTACCACCGGTAATTAAACCAACCATGCCAATTGTTGGCGTAGGAAACACTGCATTGTCGTCGCTGCTTTGGTTGTAAAAGCTCACATTACCGCCAGTTACAGGCGTATCAAACTTTTTACAAGCTTCGCCTAAACCTTTAATGGCATGTACAAATTGATAGTACACTTCGGGGTTGTATGGGTTACCAAAATTAAGGCAATTGGTTATTGCAGCAGGCTCAGCACCTGAGCAAACCAAGTTGCGCGCTGCCTCAGAAACCGCAATCATGCCACCAATAAATGGGTTGGCATAAACATACCTGCTATTGCAATCAACGGTCATGGCAATTGATTTATCTGTACCTTTAACTTTTACAACCGCTGCATCACTTGGCGCATTGGTAGTTTGGTTAATGGTACCCACCATGCTATCGTATTGGTTGTAAACCCAACGTTTGCTAGCAATATTGGGGTGCCCAATTAAATATTTTGCCACAGCAGGTGCTTCATCTGCAGTAATATCTGGCACTTGGTTCAAATCGAATTTAGCAATCTCTTGGAAATATATAGGTTCAGTATATTCTCTGTGATAAACAGGAGCACCACCACCTAAAACCAAACTTTCGCCTGGGATATCGGCCCTAAGCTCTCCATTCATGTAGTATTGAACTCTTTCGGTATCTGTAACCTCGCCAATGATGGCATAGGTTAAATCCCATTTTTTGAATATGCGCTCAACCTCTGCTTCTTTTCCTTTGTGTACAATCACAAGCATGCGTTCTTGACTTTCCGACAATAAGATTTCCCAATCTTTCATACCAGCTTGGCGCATTGGAACTTTATCGAGCCAAACTTTCATGCCTGTTTTACTCTTGGCACTCATTTCGCTAGTTGAGCAAGTAATACCTGCTGCACCCATGTCTTGCATACCCACAACGGCATCTGTTTGCTCTAGCAATTCCATGCTTGCTTCAAGAATCAATTTTTCCCAGAAAGGATCGCCCACTTGCACAGATGGCAAGTCTTTGGCCGAATCTTCTGTGATATCTTTTGATGCAAAGGCTGCACCATGGATACCATCTTTACCAGTGGCTGAACCAAAAATATAAACTGGATTTCCTAAACCCTCAGAAATAGCCGAAACTGTTTTTCCTACTTTGGCAATGCCTACGCTCATGGCGTTTACTAGGGGATTAATTTGGTAGCAATCGTCGAAATATACTTCACCACCTACGGTTGGAATTCCAAAGGCATTGCCATAATTGCCAATACCTTTTACCACACCACGCACCAACCATTTGGTGCGTTCGTTTTCTATGTTTCCAAAACGAAGGGAGTTCAATTGTGCAATTGGACGAGCGCCCATTGAAAAAATATCGCGGTTAATACCGCCCACACCTGTTGCAGCGCCTTGGTAAGGTTCAATAGCACTTGGATGGTTATGAGATTCAATTTTAAAGCAACAAGCTAATCCATCACCAATATCTATTAATCCTGCGTTTTCCTCGCCTGCTTTGGCCAACATTTTTTCGCCCTCTTTAGGCAAAGTTTTTAACCAAACAATCGAGTTTTTATAGGAGCAATGCTCGCTCCACATCACGCTATAGATACTCAATTCAGTGAAATTTGGGGTACGACCCAAGATCACCTTTATTTTTTCAAACTCTTCCTCGCGTAGTCCTAATTGTTTTGCTTGCTCTAAAGTGGCTAATGTGCCTATAGGTTGTGTATCACTCATGGTAATTTAACGAAAGCGCAAATTTGCGCATTTGTTGGGGGAAAGCCAAAATTTGGGGAGAAATAAATGGCTTAAAATGTTTGAACCAAATTGTAAGCTACAATTTCCTACTTAAACAATTGCCAATAAGCCTTTAAAGCCCGCAATTTTA